>NZ_SMKJ01000634.1:0-426 GCF_004348615.1 Micromonospora sp. KC207 | reverse complement strand
CGTTCGGTCATGGTGAAGGCGTATGTCGTTGGGGCATCGGCTCGGCGGACGTGATGTCCGTCGATGCCGGGGTGAAAGTGAACCAGACACGATCCCGGGGTGAAATGCTCTGATTCCGGTCGGGTTCGCGTCCACGAGATGCGCTCTTTCTGGGGGGAGCCGGACATCTCATGCTGCCGAGGTCGAGTGGCGAATCAGCCACTACTGGCACGAAGGTGAAGCAAACGTCCAGTGAGAGCGTGTTTGAGAAGGTCTGTTGTGGACGGCGTGGCGGCATGACTTCCACCGGCGGGACGGGTAGGGTAGCGCGGTGTCTGTTCGCCGTGGCTACCCCTCCGACCTGACTGACACCCAGTGGGCGCTGATCGAGCCGCTGTTGCCGGAGCCGAACACGGACGGCCGCAGGGAGAAGCACCCGCGACGGGA
>NZ_SMKJ01000068.1:0-25790 GCF_004348615.1 Micromonospora sp. KC207 | reverse complement strand
CCCCCCGCCCGGGGGTGGCTACCCGGCCGGCGGCGCGTACGGGGCACCCGGTGGCGGGTACGCCACCAACGACGACAAGACCTGGGCGCTGATCGCGCACTTCGGCGGCCCGCTCGGCGTGGTGGTCGGCGGCAGCCTGCTCGGCTGGGTGGCCCCACTGATCGCGCTCTCGGTCAAGGGCCAGCAGTCGCCGACCGTGCGCGCGCACGCGGCTGCGTCGCTGAACTTCCAGCTCACCTGGGCGATCGCCCTCGTGATCAGCTTCGTGCTCGCCGTGGTCACCTGCGGGCTGCTCTTCTTCGTCCCGCTGCTGGTCGCCCTGGTCCCGATCATCTTCGGCATCATCGGCGGCGTGAAGGCCAACGAGGGCACGCTCTACCGCTACCCGATGACGTACGCGTTCGTGAAGTAGCCGCCCGACCGGGCCCCGACCGCGGGGCCCGGCCGGGGCAGCCGGCCGCCGGCAGCGCACGCCGGGGCAGCCGGCCGCCGGCAGCGCACCGCCAGGATCAGGGCAGCAGGTCCCGCACGACGGCGTCGGCCAGCAGCCGGCCGCGCAGGGTGAGCACCGCCCGGCCGGTTGCGTACCCGGCCGGGTCGAGCAGCCCGTCGGCCAGGGCCCGGTCCGCGCCGGCCCGACCCGCGTCGTCCAGCACGTCGAGCGGCAGCCCGGAGGCGAGCCGCAACCGCAGCATGACGTCCTCCGTGTGCGCCTCGCCGGGGGTGAGCACCTCCCTGGCCAGGCCGGGCGACTGCGCCGCCGCGAGGCGCTCCGCATACGCGCCCGGGTGTTTCACGTTCCACCAGCGGACCCCGCCGACGTGGCTGTGCGCCCCCGGGCCGAGGCCCCACCAGTGGCCGCCCGTCCAGTACAGCAGGTTGTGCCGGCACTGCCCGCCCGGCGTGCGGGCCCAGTTGGACACCTCGTACCAGGAGAAGCCGGCCTCGCCGAGGGCGGCCTCCGCGGCCAGGTAGCGGTCCGCCGCCACGTCGTCGGAGGGGTACGGCAGCTCGCCGCGCCGCATCCGCGCGGCCAGCCGGGTGCCGTCCTCCACGATCAGGGCGTACGCGCTGACGTGGTCCACCCCGGCGGCCACCACCTGCGCCAGGGAGGCGGCGAAGTCCTCGGCGTTCTCCCCCGGAGTGCCGTAGATCAGGTCGAGGTTGACGTGGTCGAACCCGGCGTCGCGGGCCTCACGCGCGGCCTCGGTGGCCCGGCCGGCCCGGTGCCGGCGGTCGAGGATCGCCAGCACCCCCGGCGCGGCCGACTGCATGCCCAGCGAGATCCGGGTGTACCCGGCGGCGCGCAGGGTCTTCAGCGACTCCGGCGTCACCGACTCGGGGTTGGCCTCGGTGGTCACCTCGGCGTCGGCGGCCAGCCCCCAGGTTCGGTCGATACCGTCGAGGATGCGGGCCAGGTCGTCGGCGGGCAGCAGGGTGGGGGTGCCGCCGCCGACGAAGACGGTGTCGACCCTCGGCGGCGGGGCGTCGCCGAGCACTCGACCGGCCAGCGCCAGCTCGGCGAGAACCTGGTCGGCGTACGCCTCGCGGCTCGCGCCGCCGCCCAGCTCGTCGGCGGTGTACGTGTTGAAGTCGCAGTAGCCGCAGCGGCTGGCGCAGAACGGCACGTGCACGTACACGCCGAAGTTGCGCGCGCCGACGGCGCGGGTGGCGGTGGCGGGCAGCGAGCCGTCGGCCGGGACGGGCTCGCCTTCTGGAAGGACGCCGGGCATGGCCACTAGTGTGCCCGCATGACCTCCACCGCCGCGCTCGTGCGGGTCGCCACAACCCGCGGGGTGACCACCCTCACCCTGGACAGCCCGCGCAACCGCAACGCGCTCTCCACGCCGCTGATGACCGAGCTGCTGGCCGGGCTGGCCGCCGCGGTGGCCGACGAGGCGGTCCGGGTGGTGGTGCTCGACCACGCCGGCCCGGTCTTCTGCTCCGGCGCGGACCTGAAGGAGACCGCCGCCGCGTACGCCAGCGGGACGGTGCCGGCCGGGATGCTCGGTGACGTGCTCGCGGCGGTCTGGGAGTGCCCGAAGCCGGTGGTGGCCCGGGTCGCCGGGCCGGCGCGGGCCGGCGGTCTGGGCCTGATCGCGGCGGCAGACCTGGCGATCTGCGCGCAGGAGGCGACGTTCGCGTTCACCGAGGTGCGGATCGGGGTGATCCCGGCGGTGATCTCGGCGACCGTGCTGCCCCGGCTGGCACCCCGGGCCGCCGCCGAGCTGTACCTCACCGGCGACACCTTCGACGGGCGGCGGGCCGCCGAGATCGGCCTGGTCACCGCTGCCGTGCCGGCGGACGGGCTGGACCCGGCGGTGCGGCGGGCCTGCGCCTCGCTGGTGCGGGGGGCACCGCACGCGCTGGCCGGGGCGAAGGGACTGCTGCGCCGCCCACCTGCGGCCGACCTACGGGCCGACATCGCCGAGCTGGCCGCCCTGTCGACCGGGTACTTCCTGTCCGACGAGGGGCGCGAGGGCGTGCTGGCGTTCCGGGAGAAGCGCGAGGCGAGCTGGGTGCCGACCGACTGACCGGTTTCCGGCCGGGGCACCGGGGAAGCCGGAGCCGGCGGCGCCCGACGCGGTCGACCCACCGGGTGAACACGAATCGCGGTCGACTTGCCACGGAACGGAACGAATCGGTCGGACGGGCCGGACGGCGGCGGCGGGGACGTACTCTTGGCGGACGCCGTCGAGCAGGGGGTGCGGGTGCGGAATCGGGCAGTCGTCGCGGTCGGTGTGGTCGTCGCCGTGGTCGCCGTGCTGGGGATCTGGCTCGTCGTCCGGCAGGTCGGCGGGCAGCTGCGCCTGCCGCTGGCGAGCCGCACCTGCACCGTGCAGGCCGACGGTCAGGTGCGCCTGGACGCCGACCAGATGGCCAACGCCGCCACGATCGCGGCGATCGGCGCCCAGCGGAAGATGCCCGAGCGGGCCGTGGTGGTGGCCCTCGCCACGGCGTACCAGGAGTCCGGGCTGCGTAACCTCTCCGGCGGCGACCGGGACTCGCTGGGCCTGTTCCAGCAGCGGCCGAGCCAGGGGTGGGGCACCGAGGCGCAAATCTCCGACCCCCGCTACGCGACCAGGAAGTTCTACGCCGCGCTCAAGCGGGTGCGCGGCTGGGAGAAGATGCGGGTCACCGACGCGGCGCAGAAGGTGCAGCGCTCGGCCTTTCCCGAGGCGTACCAGAAGTGGGCCGACGAGTCGCAGGTGTTGACCCGGGCGCTGCTCGGCGAGGCCACCGGCGCGGTGGCCTGCACGGTCGGCTCGACGCCGGTGATGCGCGGCGCTGCCGCCGCCGCCGCGCTCACCCGGGGCCTCAGCCTGGACTGGGGGCTGCCCGAGGCGGCGTCCCCGGCCGAGTCGACCGGGGTCGCGGTGCCGGCCGAAGACCGGCGCAACGGCTGGCGGTACGCGCACTGGCTGGTCTCGCACGCCTCCGACCACGGCGTGAAGCGGGTGCGTTTCGCGGGCCTGGAATGGACCGCGAAGGGCGGCACGTGGAGCCGGGTGACCAACGCCCCGGCGACCGACGAGCAGGTCCTCGCGGAGGTCTTCGCCGACGCCTGAACAGCCTCGACTTCCCATACCGACGGTTACCGCACAATCCTCCATATCCGGCGAAAGCCGCAGATCGAGGGCCTGATCTCACTCTCCGCGTCCAATCGACTGCCGATGGTCCGGCCGCCTGACCGCAGCGTCGGGCGCGCTCCTCACCCGCCTGGGCGGGCGCAGTAGCATCGGCGTCCTGTGCCAGAGAAGGTTTCACCTCATGGGGAGGGGTACGACGCGGTGTTCGATTACGACGGCCGGACCGGCTACGAACCGATCAGCGACACCGACCGCAAGGAGTTCCACGAGCAGGGCTTCCTCCTGCTGCGGAACGTGCTGACGGAGGACCACCGGGCCGCCCTGGAGGAGGCCGTCGACCGCGTGTACGCGGAGGAGAAGGCCAAGGGCAACACCACCAAGGACGGCACCCTGCACCTGCTGGGTTTCCTGGAGCGCGACGAGCTCTTCGGCCAGCTGCTGACCCACCCGATCGCCTTCCCGTACATGTGGGGGCTGGCCGGTTGGAACATCTACACCCACCACAACCACCTCGACGTCACCCCGCCGGCGGCGGAGCCGGAGAAGCCGTACTGGGGGTGGCACCAGGACGGGTACCGGCAGAACTCCGACCCGGAGACGATGGACCCGAACCTGCCTCGGCCGATGTTCTCGCTGAAGGTGGCATACGTGCTCTCCGACCTGTCGGAGACCGGCCGCGGCGCCACCAAGGTGATCCCGGGCAGCCACCTGTGGAACTCGCTGCCCCGCCCGGCGGACCTGACGGTGCACAACCCGGACCCGGAGGGCACGGTGGAGATCACCGCAAACCCGGGCGACGCGTTCATCTTCGACCGCCGCCAGTGGCACTCCCGGTCGACGAACCTGTCGAACATCACCCGCAAGATGCTCTTCGTCGGGTACACGTACCGGTGGATCCGCCCGCTGGACGAGCTGCACGTCGACACCGACGGCGAGTGGTGGGCCAACCGCACCCCGGTGCAGCGTCAGCTCTGCGGCGAGGGTACCCACACCGCCAACTACTGGGGCATCAACTGGAACGGGTACGTCGACGACGAGATCCCGCTACGCAAGGAGCTCAAGGAGCGCGGCCTGCTCGATCGCAGCATCCCCTGGCTCCGCTGACGGTGTAAGGAAGGGCCCCTTGTTAACGCATTCTGCATAGTAGGGGGCCCTTCTCAACGCCTGGCCGCGGCAGCCCGGCGGACGGCTGAGCGCGGCAGCCCCGGTGCCGGGGCGTCAGCCGTTCCGGCCGGCGAGCCGGCGCTCGACCTTTCGCCGGAGCGGCTCCGGCAGGCCCGGAACGTCGAGGAGTCGGGGCAGCAGCTCCGGCTCAAGGGTGCTCGCCCGGAACATCTCGCCGATGGTCACCCCGTGCGCCGGCCGCTCCACCACCTCCACCGGGTCGCCCGCGCCGACCTCGCCCTCCCGCAGCACCCGCAGGTACGCCCCGGGAGCGGCTCGCGCCGTGAACCGCTTGATCAGGTCCGGTACGCCCCAGAACCCGGCGAACGTGGTGCACGGCGTGCGCGGCTTGGTCACCTCCAGCAGGGCCGACCCGATCTGCCACCGCTCGCCGACGACCGCCCCGGTCACGTCCACCGCGTACGTGGTCAGGTTCTCGCCGAAGGCCCCCGGCCGGATGTCGCGACCCAGCTCGGCCGCCCACCAGGCCGCGTCCTCCTCGGCGTACGTGTACACCGTCTGGTCGGGCCCGCCGTGGTGGGCCCGCTCGCCGATGAAGTCCCCGGCCACCCCGTCGGCGCGCAGCAGCACCGGCCCGTCCACCGGTCGCTTGTCGATCCCGCTACGGCCGCTCGCGTCGCCCGCCCACTCCGCCTCGGTCGCCATGCCGAGGTTCACCGTCACCAGCCTGCCCGTCATTGCGTCAGCCTACGGCGACGTGGCGGCCCGACGACGCCCGCCCGACGCGGCCGGCCCGCCCAACAAAGCCCGCCCGACGCGGCCGGCCCGCCCGACGGGGCGCGTGAGAAGGGGCCCCTTCTCGACGCCAGGCGGTGACAAGGGGCCCCTCCTTGCACCTCAGCCCTTGACGGCGCCGGCCACCAACCCCGAGACCATCCGGCGCTGCACCAGCAGGAAGAAGACGATCACCGGCAGGGTGAACAGCGTCGAGGCCGCCATCACCGGCCCCCAGGCGGTGTCGTCGCGGCCGAAGAAGAACGTCATCGCCACCGGGAGGGTGTACCGGTCCTGGTCGTTGACGAAGGTCAACGCGAAGATCAGCTCGTTCCAGGCGGTGATGAAGGAGAAGATGCTGGTGGCCACCAGGCCCGGCGCGACCAGCGGGAACAGGATGCGACGGAAGGTCTGCGCCCGGCTCGCGCCGTCGATCGCCGCGGCCTCCTCCAGCTCCTTCGGCACGGCGGCCACGAAGCCGCGCAGCATCCAGACCGCGAACGGCAGCGAGAAGCCGAGGTACGTGAGGATCAGGCTGGGCAGGGTGTTGTAGAGGCCCAGCCGCTGGATCATCAGGAACAGCGGGATGACCAGCGCCTCCAGCGGGATCATCTGCACCACCAGCAGCATGATCAGGAAGCTGGTCCGCAGCCGGAACCGGAACCGGGCCACCGCGGTCGCCGCGAGCAGCGCGACCAGGCCGCTGAGCACCACGGTCGACACGGCCACGAGCACGGAGTTGAGGAAGAAGTCCAGAAACGTCACGCCGGGGATGAGGTTTCCGGTGAGGATCTCCCGGTAGTGCTCCAGCGTCGGCGCGGTCGGCACCGGCCGGGGGGTGGCCGAGAAGATCTCCCGGTTCGGCTTGAGCGACGTCGCGATCATCCAGTAGACGGGGAACGCCGCGAAGAGCGCCACCAGCAGACCCGCGCCGTTGAGGGCGACCCGCTTCGCCATGACGCCGCGCTTCACGACCACGCCGCGCTTCACGGCCCCTCCTCCTGCTTGAGCACCATCCGCACGTAGAGGCCGGTCACCACCAGCAGGATCAGCGTGAGGATGACGGCGATCGCCGCTCCCAGGCCGTACTTGGGCGGCGGGGAGAACGCCTCGGCGTACGAGTAGATCGAAAGCATGAACGTCGGCCGGTCCTGGGTGCCGCCGGCCAGCACGAACTGTTGGGTGAACACCTTGGAGTCCCAGATGGTGGAAAGCACCACCAGGATGCCGAAGACCGGACGCAGCAGCGGGAAGGTGATCTTCCAGAAGACCTTCCACGGGCCGGCCCCGTCGACCCGGGCGGCCTCGTGCAGTTCGCTCGGCACGCTCCTCAGCCCCGCCAGCACGCTCACCGCGATGAATGGGAACGAGTGCCAGACCACCACGAGGGTGAGGATGGCAAAGAACATCAGTGGCGAGTTGAACCAGCCGTACCCGGTCCAGTCGGCGCGGCCGAACAGCGCGTTCGACAGCCCGTCGGGCAGGGCGTCGAACAGCCAGGTGACCAGCCCCGAGGTGTCGTCGAACAGCCACTTCCACACGATGGTGCCGGTCAGCGCCGGGGTGGCCCAGGCCAGCATCACGCAGCTCGCCACGAAGGTGGCCATCCGCCTGCCGAGCCGGTTGAGCAGCAGCCCGACCAGCGTGCCGAGGATCATCGTGAGGACGACGTTGGCCACGGCGAAGAGCACCGTGTTGCGCAGCACCGTGAGGAAGAACGGGTCGCCGAGGATCTCGGCGTAGTTGCCGAGCCCGACCCACGGCCATTCCCGGTCGCCGCGCAACTGCCGGACGTTGTCGAGCCGGAAGAAGGACATCGCCACGACCTGGCCGAGCGGCCACAGCAGCAGCCCGCCGATGATCGCCAGACAGGGCAGGAGCAGCAGGTAGGGCAGGCGGTCGACCCGGCGACGGCGCCGCGCGGGGGTCTGTCGCGCGGCAGGCGTCTCCGGTGCCTGGGTCAGCGAGGTCACTTCGCGTTGAGGATGCTTTCCATCTCGGCCGCCGCGTCGGCGGTGGCCTTCTCGACCGTCTTCTGACCCTTGATGACCGAGCTGTTCATAGCCTGGGTCACCGTCTTGGTACGGCTGACCTCGACCCACTTCGGGGTGAGCGGGGTCAGCTTCGTGTTCTGCAACGAGGTGGCGAACGCCGCCATGATCTTGTCGTTGGCGTACTCGCCGCCACCGACGAGGTCGGAGTAGACCGGGAAGAAGCCGAGGCTGCTGGCGAACTCCTTGTCCTTCTGCTTGCTCAGCAGCACGGTCAGGTAGTCCCAGGCGAGGTCCTGCTTCTTGCTGTCCTGCCACAGGGCGATGTCCGAGCCACCGGCGAAGGCCGGGGCCGGCCTGCCGTCCGGGCCGGGGATGGGGAAGGTGCCCCAGACCTTCTCGATCTCGGGGTTGTCCTTCTTGATGGCGCCGGCCTGCCAGCTTCCGGCGAAGGCCATCGCCGCCTTGCCGGTGGCGAACTGGGTCCGGGCGTCGATCTCGTTCCAGCCGGCGGCGGCCGGCGGGGCGACCTTGTGCACGGTGACCAGATCGGTCCAGAACTTGACCGCCTGCTGGGCCTGCGGGGTGGTGTAGCCGGACTTCCAGGTGTCACCCTCCTGGACGGCGATCTCGCCGCCCGCTGCCCAGAGGAAGGAGTAGAACGGCAGCTCCGAGTTGCCCGGCAGGGCGATGCCGTAGGTGCCCGGCTTCTTGGCCTGTACGGCCTTGGCGGCGGCGACCAGCTCGTCCCAGTTCGTCGGCGGCTTGACGCCGGCCTCGGCGAACCAGTCGGTGCGGTAGTACAGCGCGCGGACGCCGGCGTACCACGGCACGCCGTACTGCTTGCCGCCGAGCTGGGCGTTGCGGACGAGGTCGGGCAGGATGTCCTTGCCCTCGGGCCAGGCGGCGAACTTGGCGGTGACGTCGGCGAGCGCCTCCTGGTCGGCCCAGCCCTGGGTCTCGGTGTTGCCGAGCTCGGTCACGTCGGGGCCCTCGCCGCCGGCGAGCGCCGCCTGGAACTTCCTGGGCGCCTCCAGCCAGGGGATGTACTGGACGACGACGTCGGTGTCAGGGTGCTTCTTGTTGAACTCGGCCTCGACGCCGTCGAGAAACGTCGTCTGCGCCTCGCTGCCCTCGCCCATCATCCAGATTGTCAGCTTGCGGTTGTCGGCGCCCTCGTCGTCGCCCGAGCCGCCGCATCCGGCGAGCACCATCGCGGCCGACGCCACCACGGCGGTGACCGGGGCCAGCCGTTTCCACCTGTTCACGCCACATCTCCCTCGCGCCGTCCTGGCACTAATCTTCCCTGCCGCACCTTAGTAGGAAAAATTCCTTTACGACAGGGGCGGGCGAGGCGAGGCGACCGTACCGCAGGCGAGGGCCCCGAGGGCAGTTCAACAAGGGGTAAAAGCGGACGTACGTATACGAACGGGCGCCCGACCGCGGAGGTCGGACGCCCGTTCGTACGCCGTGGCGTGCTTACCGGTGGGTGACGCTGCGGCGACCGCCCAGGCCGGCCACGACCGCGACCGCGATAGCGGCGACCACGACCTGGACCAGCAGCTCGCCCCAGTCGACACCGCGGGTGTCGGTGGAGACGCCGATCGCCTGGGCCAGCACGGTGCCGAGCAGGGCGGCACCCACGCCGACGAGCATGTGCAGCCAGATCGGCATGTTCTGCCGGCCCGGGACGACCAGGCGGCCCAGCGCGCCCACGATCAGACCGACGATGAGCGCGGTGATGATTCCGGTAACAGTCATGGTCGTTCTCCTCAGAAAGCTCCACAAGTCTTGCCCGGTGTCGCAACCACCAGGTTCCCGGGCCGCCGGAAATCCAAACCCGTCGCAGCCGCACACGGAAACGGGCACCCGACCGGAATGGTCGGGCGCCCGTTCGAGGCAGCGATGTGTCGGTTACCGGTGGGTGACGCTGCGGCGACGGCCCACACCGGCTACCAGGGCCACGGCGATAGCGGCGACCACGACCTGGACCAGCAGCTCGCCCCAGTCGACCCCGGCGGTCTCGGTGGCGATGCCCACGGCCCGGGCGAGCACGGTGCCGAGCAGGGCGGCACCGATGCCGATCAGCATGTGCAGCCAGATCGGCATGTTCTGCCGGCCCGGGACGACCAGGCGGCCCAGCGCGCCCACGATGAGACCAACAACGATGGCGGTGATGATGCCCCAGACGGTGAGCTCCATGGTCGCCCTCCTCAAGAAGTGTCACAACGGTAGGTTGTTGCTGTCGTGACCGCTAAGTTCCCGAGGGCCCGAAAATCCAAACCCGAGCCAAGCGCCGTCGCCTGACATACCTCGATGTCGTGCCCGCCGCTGGCGGACCGGCCAAGGCCGGAACCCCAGGTGGGAAGCTTCCGGCCCGCGTCGGCCGCGCCGCGCGGCGAGGAAGTTCCTCCGGTACGCCCGCTCGGCGCGCTGGCCGGCGCAAGCCGGCTCGGCACGATCGCGTCGCGTGCCGAGCCGGCCCGGCTCACTTCTTGCCGGCAGCCTTGCCGTCGCCGGAGTCGGACGAGAGGGCCGCGATGAACGCCTCCTGCGGGACCTCGACCCGGCCCACCATCTTCATCCGCTTCTTGCCCTCCTTCTGCTTCTCCAGCAGCTTGCGCTTACGGCTGATGTCACCGCCGTAGCACTTGGCGAGCACGTCCTTGCGGATCGCCCGGATGGTCTCCCGGGCGATCACCCGGCTGCCGATGGCCGCCTGGATCGGCACCTCGAACTGCTGGCGCGGGATCAAATTGCGCAGCTTCGCGGCGATGGTGACGCCGTAGTTGTACGCCTTGTCCTTGTGCACGATGGCGCTGAACGCGTCCACCGGCTCGCCGTGCAGCAGGATGTCCACCTTCACCAGATCGGACGCCTGCTCGCCGGAGGGCTCGTAGTCCAGGGAGGCGTACCCCTTGGTGCGGCTCTTGAGCTGGTCGAAGAAGTCGAAGATGATCTCGGCCAGGGGCAGGGTGTAGCGCAGCTCGACCCGGTCGGCGGAGAGGTAGTCCATGCCGAGCAGGCTGCCCCGGCGGCCCTGGCACAGCTCCATGACGGCGCCGACGTAGTCGTTCGGGGTGAGCACGGTGGCCCGCACCACCGGCTCGTACACCTCGGCGATCCTGCCGGTCGGGTACTCGCTCGGGTTGGTCACCACCAGCTCCTGGCCGTCCTCGGTCAGGGCCCGGTAGACCACGTTCGGGGCGGTGGAGATCAGGTCGAGGTTGTACTCCCGTTCCAGCCGCTCCCGGATGATCTCCAGGTGCAACAGGCCGAGGAAGCCGCAGCGGAACCCGAAGCCGAGCGCGCCCGAGGTTTCCGGCTCGTAGTCCAACGCCGCGTCGTTGAGCTTGAGCTTGTCCAACGCCTCGCGCAGGTTGGGGTAGTCGGACCCGTCGATCGGGTAGAGGCCGGAGTAGACCATCGGCTTCGGGTCCTTGTACCCGCCCAGGGCCTTCGTCGCAGGCCTGGTGTTGATGGTGACGGTGTCACCGACCCGGGACTGGCGGACGTCCTTCACGCCGGTGATCAGGTAACCCACCTCGCCGACGCCGAGCGCGTCGGCCTTCACCATCTCCGGCGAGATGACACCGATCTCCAGCAGCTCGTGGACGGCCCCCGTCGACATCATCTTGATCCGGTCCCGGGCGCTGATCCGGCCGTCGATCACCCGGACGTAGGTGACCACGCCCCGGTAGACGTCGTACACCGAGTCGAAGATCATCGCGCGGGCGGGCGCGGCGGCATCGCCGACCGGCGGGACGAACTGCCGGACGATCTCGTCGAGCAGGTACGGCACGCCGTCGCCGGTCTTGCCGGAGACTCTGATGCAGTCCGCCGGGTCGCCGCCGATCAGGTGGGCCAGTTCCTCGGCGTACTTCTCGGGCTGGGCGGCCGGCAGGTCGATCTTGTTGAGCACCGGGATGATCTTCAGGTCGTTCTCGAGCGCCAGGTAGAGGTTCGCCAGAGTCTGTGCCTCGATGCCCTGGGCGGCGTCGACCAGCAGCAGCGCGCCCTCGCAGGCGGCCAGGGACCGGGACACCTCGTAGGTGAAGTCGACGTGGCCCGGGGTGTCGATCATGTTGAGGACGGCCTGCTCGCCAACCCGGTCGCCCTCCCGGATCGTCCACGGCATCCGCACGGCCTGGCTCTTGATGGTAATGCCGCGCTCACGCTCGATGTCCATCCGGTCGAGGTACTGCGCGCGCATCTGCCGTGGGTCGACCACGCCGGTGAGCTGCAACATCCGGTCGGCCAGGGTCGACTTCCCGTGGTCGATGTGGGCGATGATGCAGAAGTTCCGGATGCGCGCCGGGTCGGTGGCACCAGGAGCGTTCGCGCCGGAATCGAGCGTCGGTGGCACAGCGGTCCGTTCTGGTCGGCTGACGTGAGCGGGCCGGCGCGGACGCCGGCCCCCTCTATGCTCCCACGTCGCCCCGGGCGCGGTCGGATCACTCCTCCCGGCGTCCCACTCCCCCGACGTCCGCTGCCCGGGAGCCCCCGCGACGGCCCGCCCATGGCACTCCGGCGGGGCCGGTCCCGCCGGTCACTCCGGCGGGGCCTCGACGAACAGCGCGGCGAGCCTCGGAAGCTGGCGACGGGCCTCGTCCTCGTCGTCGAAGTCCCAGAACTCGCCCAGCTCCGGATAGGGGATCCGCTCCACCGGCGGCAGCTCGCTCGCGGTCGCCTTCCGGTACGCCTCCTCCGCGACCGTCAGCATCGCCTCGGCCTCGAACTCCTCGCCGGTGAGCGCCGCCTGGCGGATCTTCGGCAGCTCGGCCAGCGAGTCCGGGTCGGCCACGGCACGGGCGAAGACCTGTCGCCCCTGCGTGATCAGCCAGCCCCGGAAGTACTCGAACCCGTCGTCGGACGCGCCACCGTTGATCAGGTAGGCGGCACCCCAGAGATCGGCGCGGTAGGACGCCGCCATCACCCGACGATGGTGCCGTGCGTACCCGACGATGTCGGCGGCGTCGCGCTCGGCGAGCAGCGCGACCGCCCGGGCGGCGACCGCGCCGACCGCGCCGCCCCCACCGACCCGGGCCTGGTCGATCAACTGCCAGAAGTCGTCGGTCCTCATGGCTTGGGAGTCTGACAGAGCCGCCCGACGCGGCGCGGTACGCGGGCACGGACGGGGTGGGGACGCGCCTGGCGACCGGGCGGGGACGACCGTCGGGCCACCGGCAGGAGCGGTGGGGGCAGGGGCTCAGGGGCCCTGCGGCCGGCGGACGACAGAGCCGTTTTGGCTCGTCCCGGCAGACCTGGTAGCCTAGCTCTTCGCGCAGCGATGACGCATGCTCGTCGCGCGCACAAGCAGACCAACCCGAGCTATCAAGACGAGGCTGTCGCGTGGCGAACATCAAGTCCCAGATCAAGCGCAACCGGCAGAACGAGAAGCGCCGGCTGCGTAACAAGTCGGTCAAGTCGTCGCTGAAGACCGCCGTCCGGAAGTTCAACGAGGCTGTTGAGGCCGGTGACGCCGAGAAGGCCACCGCGCTCATGCGGGACGCCTCGCGCAAGCTGGACAAGGCAGTCAGCAAGGGCGTGATCCACTCCAACCAGGCGGCCAACCGCAAGTCGGCAATCGCCAAGCGCGTGGTTTCGCTCTCCGCCTGACGCGGCGAGCCCAGACCTGACCGGAAGCCCCGGGACTCCCGGGGCTTCCGGTTTTCTGCGTGTCCGCGCCGGCGACACGTCGCCGACACGGGGCCTTCCTCCCCTGGGGGATACCCCCACGTCGACGGCATGGAGTCGATCGTTGCGTCGGGCGGGCGCCCATCCGGCGCGTCGAGGATCGCCCGGCACGGGTGGGGATCGCCGTGCCGGTGGGATCGCCATGCCGACGGGGATCGCCCGGACACGAGCGGGGCCCGCCGGGTCGGCGCGGGTCGGTCGGCACGGACGGGGGCCGGTCACCGGCCGGGGTGGGACTCCTCGACACGGGCCGTCGGGTCGGAGTCGACGAGGACGCCCGGGACCACGCCCGGCCTCCCTGGCGGGCCGACGGCGCGTACGCCGCTGATGGCCACCCGGCCCCGGGCACCGGTCGCGCCCACGTGGCCACCGGCATCGCGCACCTGGGTGCCGCCACTACGCACCCGGGCGTCGGCACCGTGCTGGGCACCGTCGGCACTGCGCACCGTGGCACGGCCGACGACGGGCTCCAGCTGCCGGCGGAACCGGTCCCGCTCCTGCTCGGGCACCAACGCAGCCGTCCGGACCACCAGCTCGGCCACCATGTCGTTGAGCTTCACCATCACGGCCACGGCGGCGGGCAGGACGAGCACCGCCCACCAGGTCACCAGCTCGGCCAGGGCGAGCAGAGCGGCCAGCGAGACGGCCCCCTCGAAGAAGAGGAAGCAGAGCACCCCGCCGGGGTTGACGAACCGCAGACCGAGGGCCCGGGCGTAGAGGGGGCGGTACCGCTTCTCCTCGGTGGGCACCGTCGCCCACGACGCCCGGGCCGGGCGGTTCACCGGGTGCCGCCGTGCCGGGCCGCCGCGACCGAGAACACCGCCCGTTCCAGGGCGTACGCCCGGTCGTCCGAGCCTCCCTTGACCGCAGCGTTGCACTCGGCGGCTGCCCTCATCGCCCGCACCAGCCCCTCCGGCGTCCAGCCCCGGGCCCGCTGCTGGGCGCTCTTGATCTTCCAGGCCGGCATGCCGAGGGTGCTGGCGAGCTGGTACGGGTCGCCCCGCCCCGCCGCCGCGACCCGGGCAACGGTGCGGACCCCGTCAGCCAGCGCGTCGGCGATCGGTACCGGGTCGACGCCGACGTGCAGCGCCCAGCGCAACGCCTCCAGCGCCGCTGGGACGTCACCGACCATGGTGGCGTCCGCGACGGTGAAGCCGCTCACCTCCACCCGCCCCTTGTAGTAGCGGGCCACGGTGTCGGCGTCGATCCGACCGTCCGTGTCGGCGACCAGTTGCGAGCAGGCGGCGGCCAGCTCGCGCAGGTCGGTGCCGACCGCTGCGATGAGCGCCTCCGCCGCGTCGTCGGTGCATTTGCCGCCGACCCGGCGGACCTCGTCGCGGACGAAGGCCACCCGCTCGCGGTGCCCCTTGAGCTTCGCCGCCGGCACCACGGTCGCGCCGGCGGCCCGCAGCCCGTCCGCGAAAGCCTTGCCCTTGGCCGCCCCGAGGTGCAGCACCACGAGGTGGACCTCGGGGTCGGGGTTCTTCGCGTACGCCAGCAGGGCCGCGACCAGGTCCTTGCGGGCGTCCTGGCCCGCGCGCAGGACCAGCACCCGTCGGCCGCCGAACAGCGACGGGCTGAGCATCTCGGCGATCTCGCCGACGGTCAGCGCGCCGGCCTGGTACTCCCGGACGTCCACCCCGGGGTCGACGGCGCGGACCCGGGCCACCGCTTCGGTCACCGCGCGCGTGGCGAGCAGTTCCTCGTCGCCGAGGACCAGCAGAATGGGAGCGAGGTCGGCCACGGTCACGTCGCCCATGTTCGCACGTCCGCTCCGCCGCGCGTGCCTGCTCGTCGAGCCCTGCGTCGGCATAGCCCGCACTCAACGCAAATCTAGACATTCAACTCCCTTGACCACCAATGCCACGAATCTCCGCCGGTCATCCCGGGCGTCGCCCGGGCGGCACGCCCCTTACCACCACGGCCATCCCCGCGCCGCCGCGCACCACCGCCACGTCCCCGTCGGTGTCGGTGCGCAGCACCCGGGCCCCGCCCCGTGCCAGCCGGGCGAGCACGGCCGCGTTCGGGTGCCCGTACGAGTTGCCGATTCCGACCGGCACCAGCGCGACACTCGGCCGTACGGCGTCCAGGAACGCCGGCTCCTGGTAGGCGGACCCGTGGTGGGCGACCTTCAACACGTCGGCGCGTACATCGCCGGGCGGCAGTCCGTCGAGCAGCGCCCGCTGCTCCTCCGTCTCGGCGTCCCCGGCGAGGATGATCCGCACCCCGGCCACCGTGGCGCGCAGCACCAGCGAGTTGTTGTTCGGGTCGGACCGGGTGCCCCGCAGCGGGTACGGCGGCCCGAGCACCACCAACTCCACCCCGCCAACCCGGTACGCCCACCCGGCCGTGGCCGGAGCCATCGCCGCCCCGCCCGCCGTGGCGGCGGCCCGCACCAGGTCCCGCCCGGCGGCGGGCTCGGGCCACTGCGGGGTGCGCACCGCCGCCACCCGGCGCCCCCGGAACACCCCGGCTATCCCGCCGGTGTGGTCGATGTGGAAGTGGCTGAACAGCAGCAGCGGCACCTCCCGTACGCCGAGCCGCCGCAGGCAGCCGTCCACCGCCGCCGGGTCCGGGCCGGCGTCGACCACCACCGCCCGGCCGGCGGCAACCGGCAGCACCAGCGCGTCACCCTGGCCCACCGCGCACGCCACCGCCACCCAGCGGTCAGGCGGCCAGCCGCCGGCGACGAGACGAACCGGAAGGGTGCCGGCGACCACCGCGACGGCGACCACCACCACCAGCCGGCGCACCACCGGCCGGCGGCCGGCGATCAGCAGCGCCACGGTCAGCCCGGCCAGCAGCAGCGCGCCGGGCGTCCCGTCCGGCCAGGACAGCGTGCCGGCGGGCAGCCGGGCACCGTACCGGGCGACCGTGACCAGCCACCAGGCCGGCCAGCTCGCCAGCCAGGCCGCGAACTCCGCTCCCCCGGGCCAGACCGGGGAGAGCACGGCAGCCACCACACCGAGCACCGTGGCGGGAGCGATCGCCGGGACGGCCAACAGGTTCGCCGGGACCGCCACCAGGCTCACCGTGCCGGAGATCCCGGCGACCACCGGGCCGCAGGCGAGCTGCGCGGCGGCCGGGACCGCCAGCGCCTCCGCGAACCCGGGCGGCACACCCCGCCGGCGCAGCCCGTCGCGCCACCCGGGAGCGAGCAGCAGCAGGCCGGCCGTGGCCAGCACAGACAGGGCGAACCCGGGGTCGCCGGCAAGGTCCGGGTCGAACAGCACCAGCGCGGCCAACGCCGCGGCCAGCGCCGGCAGGGCCGCCCGGGGCCGGCCGGCGGCCAGCGCCGCGAGGCCGATCGCGCCCATGGTGGCGGCGCGCACCACGCTCGGCGAGGGGCGGACCAGGATGACGAACCCGACCAGGGCCAGTACGCAGAGCCCGGCGGCCAGCCGGGGGCCGGCCCTGGCCCAGCGGGCCAGCAGCAGCACCGCACCGACGACGATCGCCACGTTGGAACCCGACACGGCGTTGAGGTGGGTCATTCCGGTCGTCCGGAAGTCCTCCTCCACTGTGGGCAGCAGCCGGCTGGTGTCGCCGACCACGAGGCCGGGCAGCAGCCCGCCCTGCTCGTCGGGGAGCGGCTCGCAGGCGCGTTGCAGGCCCGCCCGGAGGGTGCCGGCGGCCCGCTGCGACCACGGGGGCGGCCCGTGCGGTGCCGGCGGGCCGCGCACCGTGAGCACCGCGGCGGTCAGGTCGCCGCCACGCGGCGCGCCGAGCCGCCCGTCTGCGGTGAGCCGCTGCCCGGGCAGCAACGCCCGCCACGCCGGATCGGTGGCGAGCAGCAGCACCCGCAGCGGCACGGCGACGCGAGTGCCGTCGGGGCCGGTCAGGGCGACCAACTCGGCTCGGACCAGCAGGGTCGCGGGCCGACCCGCCCCGCCCCGGACGGGTCGCGGATCGTCCCGCACGACCACCTCGGCGCTGACCGTGGCCCGGCTGTCGACGAGGGCACGGACGGCGGAGGCGTCCCGGACGCCGAGCCGGGCGGCCGTCGCCGCCGCCCCGCACACCACGCCGAGCAGCACGGCCACGACGAGCCATCCGTGCCGCCGGACGGGGCCCGCCGGGCGCCCCAACCGGCCGAGCCGGTGCGCCGCGACGAGCGCGGCCAGTCCGGCCGCCCCGGCGGCGAGCAGCGCCGCCGACCCGGCGCCCAGGTCCAGGCTCGCCAGCGCGGACACCCAGGCTGCCACGGCCAGCCCGGCCAGCCGCAGGTCGGGCCCGTCCACGCCGCCGGCGGGCCGGTCGGCGGGCATGTCGGTCGGGGCGCTCGGCCCGGCCAGCGCACTGGTCGAGGCGACAATCGCACCGCTCCACCCGGCCGGCGCACCGGCGTCGGGCGGCCTCGGGCTCCCGCTCACACCGTCACCAGTTCCTTGAGCTGCTCGTAGCGGGAGTCGCCGATGCCCTCCACCTGGCGCAGGTCGCCCACCGAGCGGAACCCGCCGGCGCGGGCGCGGTGGTCGAGGATGCGCTGGGCCAGCACCGGTCCCACCCCGGGCAGCGTGTCGAGCTGGGCGAGGGTGGCCGTGTTCAGATTGATCAGCCCGGCGGAAGCCGGCGGACCCGCCCCGGCGGGCTGCCCGGGGGCGGCATCGGGCTGGCCCGGCGGGGCAGTGACGCCGACCAGGATCAGCTCGCCGTCGGTGACCTTGCGGGCCGGGTTGAGCAGCGCCACGTCCACGCCGGGCAGCGCGCCGCCGGCCGCCTGCACCGCGTCGCCGACGCGGGCACCGGCCGGCACCCGGACCAGCCCGGGGCGGCGTACCTTGCCGGCGACCGCCACCACCAGCTCGCCACCCGGCGTCACGGCGGCGGCCGGCGCTCCCGCCCCCGGTGCCGCGTCGAGGCCGGCGGCGGATGCCTCGGCCCGGACCGGTTCGGCCTGCGGCCGGGAGCGCCACGCCCAGAAGCCGGCGCCGAGCACCACCGCCACGGCGACCGCCGCGAGTGCCCGCACGCCCCGCCGGCCGGGATCGAACGCGCCCGGGCCCGGCAGCCGCGACGACCACGACCCGGACTCCGCCTCGCCGTCGGGGCCGGACGTCGGCTCGCCGATACGCGCCGGATCGTCGCCCACAAGCAGGGCAGAAGGCGCCGCGCCACGCGCGAGCAGATTGGCATGCCCCGGGCCATCGGCCGGGCGCAGACCCGGGACGGGGGACGGCGCGCGGACGATCCGTCGCCCCGAACCGGGGTGCCGCTCCCCCGGCCAGGGCACCGGCCGCTCGACCGCCGGCCGGCCGACCGGTGGCCACCGGTCCTCTGGCGGCACCACGGCGGCCCGACCGACCACCGGCCCCGGCGGTGATCCGGCCACCTCGGGCCGCTCGGCCGCCGGTGGCGCGACCGGCTCGGCCGGGCGTCGCGGGGTCTCAGCCGGCGTCGGGCCGTCCGCCAACCACCGCAGCCGCCGCCGTACGACCGTCTCCTCGTCCTCTGACACGGCGTGAGGCTAGGCGCGGACGCGGGCCTCGCGGGACCCGCCGACCGCCGCCTGTGGACAACGGGAGCCGCTGTGGACAACCGCCTGATCATGCACACGGCGTGCTATGGCGAGGGATCAAAACGTCCCGACGAAGCCCGGCTGCCTGAGCCCGCACGGGGCAAGGCTCGGATCACCAGGTCCGGGCCTTCCAGGGGCAGGGGCATTGCGTTGTCGGACAACCGCTGGTCACGGCGGAGCCGTCGGGACCCCTCTGGCCGTGGGTGACGGAGCCCGGCCCGCCAGAGGCGGTGTCCGCCCGATCAGTGGGCCTTCGGCGCGCCAGCCGGGGCCGCACCGAAGCATGCGTCGGTCGGGGCGGACCCTGCTCCGGCCCCACCGGAGGCCGGGCCGGAAGCCGCGTCGACCGAAGCCGGGCGCGCGTCGGCCGAGCCGGGGTGGCGGTGCACGACGACGCAGGCCAGACCCGGGCCGGCGTGCGCGGCGACCACCGCGCCGGCCTCCGTGACGTACGACGAGCGGACCCGGTCGCCGAGTCGCCCGGTGAGCGCCGCGAGGAGCTGCGCGGCGCGCTGCGGGGCGGCGAGGTGGTGCACGGCGAGGTCGACGTCGGCGTCCCCGGCTGCCTCGACCGCGAGGTCGATCAGACGGGCCACGCCCCGGCTGGCGGTGCGCACCTTGTCCCTGAGCACGATCGCCCCGTCCGGCATGTGCATGATCGGCTTCACCGACAGGGCGGTGCCGAGCAGCGCCTCGGCCGCGTTGATCCGGCCGCCCCGGCGTAGGAACTCCAGCGTGTCGACGTAGAAGTAGATCGTGGTGCGGTCGATCGCGTCTGCCGCCGCGCGGCGTACCCCCGACAGGTCGGCACCCCCGGCGGCGGCCCCGGCGGCGGCGAGCGCCGGGAAGCCGAGGCCCATGCCGGTGGAGCGGCTGTCGACCACCGCGACCCGGTCGCCGCCGGTCTCGGCGGCGGCGAGCCGGGCGGCCTCGACCGTGCCGGACAGCTCGGCCGACAGGTGTACCGAGACCACGCCGTCCGCGCCGGCGTCGAGCAGTCCACGGTACGTCCGCGCGAACTGCTCCGGCGACGGCCGAGAGGTGCTGACCGAGACCCGCCGGCCGCCGAGTGCCCGGGTGGCGTCGTCGGGGAAGGTCTCGACGCCCTCCAGCCCTTCCGCGCCGTTGAGCACCACGGCCAGCGGGACGACGGTGAGCCGGCGCTGGCGCACCAGTTCGGACGGGAGGTAGGCGGTGGAGTCGGTGACGACCGCGACGGGCATGCCGGCACGGTAGCCGATCCCGGCTCAGACCGCCGGGGCCACCTGGCCCGACAGCGCGGGACGCCGCCGGCTCAGACCGCCTCGGTCGCCGCCGAGGCGGTGAGCACGCCGACGTTGTGCGCCCGCAGGTGCCAGCCCCGCACGTCGTTGTCGCGCAGCTCTGTCCAGTGGCAGTTGCGCAGGGAGCCGATCGTCCGCAGCACCGCGTGGTCCCAGCCGAGCAGGTACCCGCAGCCCTGCCGGGCCCCGGCGCCGTGGGTGGCGACCACGATCGTCCCGCCGGGCGCGGCGTCGGCCGCGTCCTGCAGGGCGGTGCCGACCCGCTTGCCGAGGTCGTCGAGGCTCTCGATTTCCGCGCCAGGGTCGGGGTCGCCGGCCCGCCAGCGGGCGTACTCGTCGGGGTAGCGCTGGGCCACCTCGGTGAGCGCGAGCCCCTGCCACCGCCCGAAGTGCCGCTCGCGCAGCCGGGCGTCGGCGCGCACCGGCAGGCCGGTGAGCGCGGCCAGGGCGGCGGCGGTGTCCGCAGCGCGGCGCAGGTCGCTGGCCACGATCGCGTCGGGGCGTAACGCCGCGAGCAGCGGCGCGGCGGCGACGGCCTGCTCGCGGCCGAGGTTGTTGAGCGGTACGTCGGTCTGGCCCTGAACCCGGCTCGCGGCGTTCCAGTCGGTGTTGCCGTGCCGCCAGACGATCAGTCGGGTCATTCGGCCGGTGCGGTGCCGGCGGCGGAGGCGTCGGCCTCGACCAGGTCCCGGTCGACGAACGGGATCTGCGGGCAGTCCTTCCAGAGCCGGTCGAGGGCGTAGAACTCGCGCTCCTCGGTGTGCTGGACGTGGACCACCATGTCGACGTAGTCGAGCAGCACCCAGCGCCCGCCCCGCTCGCCCTCGCGCCGGATCGGCTTGGCCTTCTCCGGCAGCTCCAGCAGCCGCTCCTCGATGGCGTCGACGATGGCCAGCACCTGACGCTCGTTGGGGGCGGCGGCGATCAGGAACGCGTCGGTGATGGCGAGTTGCTCACCCACGTCGATGATGACGATGTCCTGCGCCTTCTTGTCGGCCGCGGCCTGGGCGGCGGCCATCGCCAGCTCGTGAGCGCGTTCGGAAACTGTCACCGTTCTCCTTCGATCAACCGTGCGACGCTCCAAGCGTCTCACACCCGGCGTCGTGACGACCTGTCGGTTCTGGCTGGTTTCCGGGACGAACAACCGCGTATCCGGCGGAATCACTGCTGATAGAGCCGCCGTTTCGCGATGTACTGCACCACACCGTCGGGCACCAGGTACCAGACCGGTTCGCCCCGGGCCACCCGGGCGCGGCAGTCCGTCGACGAGATGGCCATCGCAGGCACCTGCACCAGGCTGACCGTGTCGGCGGGCACGTGCTTGTCGGTCAGCTCGAACCCGGGGCGGGTGACGCCGATGAAGTGGGCCAGCGCGAAGATCTCGTCGAGATCCTTCCAGGACAGGATTCGCTCCAGCGCGTCCGCACCGGTGATGAAGTAGAGCTGCACCTTCGGCCCGTACTCGGCGTGCAGGTCGCGCAGCGTGTCGACGGTGTACGTCGGCCCGCCCCGGTCGATGTCCACCCGGCTGACCTGGAACCGGGGGTTGGACGCGGTGGCGATGACCGTCATCAGATAGCGGTCCTCGGCCGGGGTGACCGGCTGGTCCGCCTTCTGCCACGGCTGCCCGGTCGGCACGAACACGACCTCGTCCAGGCCGAACCGGTCGGCCACCTCGCTGGCCGCGACCAGGTGACCGTGGTGGATCGGATCGAACGTGCCGCCCATGATCCCGACCCGACGGATGTCTTCCCGCACCCAGAGATCGTATGCCGGTCGCGGGCGACGGCTTCCCCGGCCCGGGTCGCGGGTGCGACCGGGCCGGGGAGGACCGCGACGGGTGCGGATCAGGCCGAAGCGGCGGCCACAGCCGACGGTACGGATCAGGCCGAAGCGGCGGCCACGGCCGTGCGGGCCACCAAGGCGCGGCGCAGGTCGTCGTCGGCGTCGGTGACCACGCGGCGTAGGCCGGGCGTGACGTCGTCGCGGGCCAGCAACGCCGCGGCCAGGTCCCGGGTGGGCTGTGCCACGGCATAGCGGGGGTAGGCGTCGGCCGCGACCTGGTCCGCGACCCACGGGGTACGTCTCCGCGCCGCCGCCGGCATGTCGGCGAAGTACCGCTCGACGTACGGCCGGGTCAGCTCGGCCTGCTCGGGCTGCCAGAACCCGTACGCGGCGGCCTCGACCAGCCGGTTGGACAACTCGGTGTTGCACACCACGATCTGCCACGCCGCCGCCTTGGCGGCCGGGTCGGGCAGCGCGGCCCGGCACCCGGCGGCCCGCTCGGCACCGGTGGCGCTCGGGTCGGCCGCCGCCTCCGCGGCGATCTCGGCCTCCCCGGCCCCGCCGAGCACCACCAGCCGGCCGAGCAACGACCAGCGCAGCTCGGCGTCCACGGCCAGCCCGGCCGGGACGCCCTCGCCGGCCAGCCAGCCGGCGAGCAGGTCGGCGTCGGTGGTGGCGCCGATCAGGGCCCGGGCGGCGGCGAGCTGTCGCGAGCTGCCCGGCTCGGCGGTGGCGAGCATCCGCTGGCAGGCCCCGGCGAGCCGGAGCAGCGCCGCGTCCCGGTCGAGGGGATCGAGGTACCGGTTGACCAGCGGCCGGACCGTACGCAGCACGTCCTCGACGATGATCACCTCGGTCTCGCCGGGGAGCGCGGCGGCGATCAGCTCCACCAGGGCGGCGACGGGCCGCTCGCCGTCGGTGGCGGCGTCCAGCGCCTCGCCCCAGAGCAGGGCCCGGGCCAGGGGGTCGGTCAGGGTCGGCAGCACCAGCGGCACCGCGTCGGCGGAGGCGGGGTCGAGGCGGATCTTGGCGAAGGTGAGGTCACCGGCGTTGGGCAGCAGCAGCCGGGCAGCCGGCTGCCCGCGCAGCCCGGCGAGGACCGTCCGCCCGCCATCGGTGTCCGGGTCGAGGTCGACCTCGTCGCTGGTGACGGCGCCGTCGGCGGCGTACCGGGCGACGCCGACGCGGTGCGGGCGCAGCACCGGGTGGCTGAGCGGGGCGGTCTGCACGATCGCCGCCTCCGCGTACCGGCCGTCGGCGTCGAGCGTCACGTCGACCCGCAGGGTGTTCACCTGGGCCCGGCGCAGCCAGCGCTCGGCCCAGCCGGACAGGTCCCGCCCGGCGGCGGCGGAGAGGGCGCCGAGCAGGTCGGCGAGGGTGGCGTTGCCGAACCGGTGCGCCGCGAAGTGGGCGTTCAGCCCGGCCAGGAACGCGTCGTCGCCGAGCCAGGCGACGAGCTGGCGCAGGGCGCTGGCGCCCTTGGCGTACGAGATGCCGTCGAAGTTGAGCAGCGCCAGGGCCGCGTCGGCGACCTTTTCGGGCGCGACGGGGTGGGTGGAGGGGCGCTGGTCGGCCGCGTACCCCCAGCCCTTGCGGCGCAGGGCGAACGTCGTCCACGCCCGGTCGAACCGGGTCGCCTCGGCGGTGACCCGGGTGCCCAGGTACTCGGCGAACGACTCGTTCAGCCACAGGTCGTCCCACCAGCGCATGGTGACCAGGTCGCCGAACCACATGTGAGCCATCTCGTGGGCGATGGTGGTGGCCCGCTGCTCGCGCTGGGTGTCGGTGACGGCCGAGCGGAACACGAGGTCGTCGCGGAAGGTGACCAGACCCGGGTTCTCCATCGCGCCCGCGTTGAACTCCGGCACGAACGCCTGGTCGTACTTGCCGAACGGGTACCGCTCGGCGAACAGCTCGTGGAACCGGTCCAGGCACTGCCGGGTGACGGTGAGGATCTCCTCGACGTCGGCGTCCAGATGGGCGGCGAGGGAACGCCGGCACCAGACGGCCAGCGGGATGCCGTCGTGCTCGGCGCGGCGCACGTGCCACGGCCCGGCGACGAGCGTGACGAAGTACGTGGCCAGTGGGGCCGTCGGGGCGAACTCCCAGCGCCCCGGCCGGGGCATGGCCGCCAACGCGCCGTTGGCGGCGACCGTCCACTCCGGCGGGGCGGTGACGGCGAGCGTGACCGGGGCCTTCAGGTCGGGCTGGTCGAAGGCAGCGAACATACGCTGGGCATTGTCCAGGAACGACATGGCGTAGAGGTACGTCTCGCCGTCGGCGGGGTCGACGAACCGGTGCAGACCCTCACCGGTGTTCGAGTACGCCATCTCGGCCTCGACGACGAGCGTGTTGGCCTCCGCGAGGCCGGGCAGCGGCAGCCGGTTGTCGACGAGCGTGGCCGGGTCGAGGGGCCGGCCGTTCAGTCGCGCCCCCAGCAGCTTCGCGGGCAGCACCTCGACGAAGGTTTCCGCCCCGGCGGTCGCCCGGAAGCGGATCGTGGCGTGCGAGCGGAACCGCTCGTCGCCTGCGGTCAGGTCGAGGTCCAGGTGGTAGGACTCGACGGTAATCAACGCGCCACGCGCGGTCGCCTCTACACGGTTCAGGCTCGGCATCCGCTTATCCTGCCCGATGGGGAACCACATTCGTTTCCCATGACGCTCTGCAATGGAGGAAGCAACAATGGGTCAGCACCCCAAGGGCGACTTCGACCTGTCCCGGGCGGTCTGGCAGCGGGCCGAGGGCGACACCTCGGACGGCGCGGTCGAGGTGGCCTTCGTCGACGACCTGATCGGCATGCGCAACTCCGCCGAACCGGACGGCCCGGTGCTCGTCTTCACCCAGGCCGAGTGGGACGCGTTCGTCGCCGGGGCACAGGACGGCGAGTTCGACCTGGACTGAACCGAAGGTCGCCGGGCCGTGACCTTCTGCTGTTGCCGGAGACGACACGCCGACGCGTGTCTCCGCGACCAGCAGACGATCACGGCCCACCCCACCCGTCAGTCGCCGTCGCCCCAGCCAAGACCGCCCGGCCCCGGGGCGTGATGGAAGCCGGGGTGACCGGCCACGTCGGCGCAGCGCTCGCCGTCTGGGCCGACTGCCCCGCAGAACAGCCGCTCGGCCCGGTACCAGGCGTCGGCCGGGGAGAGCGCGGCGGCCCCGAGGGCCAGCTCGGGACGGAGCACGCTCAGCCCTTCGGCGTACGCCACGGCCAGCTCGCGGGCCAGCTCGGGCCCGGCGGCGGCGAAGCCGAGATGCACGGTGAACCAGCGCGCCGGCCGCTGCTCCCGACGGGGCCGGGCGAGCAGCGGATGACCCGACCCACCGACGTCGGCCGGGCCAGCGCCCAGCACGTCGACCGTCCGCCGCTGTCGCCAGTACCGCGAACCGTTCTCCCGCATGTGTCCTCCCCGTCGTGACTGCCCGGACGCCCGGCCACCGGCGGCCGGGCACCCCGGACCGACCGGCCGCCGGCCCGTGCGCTCCAGCCAACCAGGTTCCCGCCGCCCTGGGAGGGGCCAGCCGGCGATCGCCACGCGGGCCGTGCTGCCGGCGCCGGCGGCGAGGTTTCTACGGGGGCCACGCCGGAGAGGTGCGACGGGCCCGAGAGGCTGGACGGGCCGGGCCCGGAAGGCTGGAGGCGGGGCCGCCCGGCAGGGTTCAACGGAGTCCACGGGATTGCACCGCCGCCACGCGGGTAGACGCAGCCCACCGCGCGGTGCCGCCGGGCGGGGAGCAGACCGGTCGAGGACGGCCGGCGGCGCCTCAGGAGGTCCGATGGCCAGCATCCCGGCCGACCGCAGCCCGGACAGCACCCTGGCCCTGCTGCGGGAGGGCTACCGGTTCATCGGCGACCGCTGCGACCGGTACGACACGGACATCTTCCAGGCCCGGCTGCGGCTGGAACAGACCATTTGCCTGCGCGGCCGGGAGGCGGCGGCGCTCTTCTACGATCCCGAGCGTTTCGTCCGGGCGGGCGCGACGCCGAAGCGGGTACAACGGACCCTGACCGGGGCGGGCGGGGTGC
>NZ_SMKJ01000633.1:0-444 GCF_004348615.1 Micromonospora sp. KC207 | reverse complement strand
CGCCCCCCGATCGGGGCGGGTGTCGGGTTTGTCAGACGGTGTCCGGTGGGCGGGGTCACCGTGGCGGTGGAATCGGGTCGGGGGTCGGGGCGTTGTATCTGGCATACGACCGCCGGTCTTTTCGGCCCGCCGGGTCGTCTTCCCTTTCTTGATGTGTTCGCGGTGTCGCCGCCCCCTGGTGACGCCGTTCCCCCGAGCAGAGGAGCACGCTGATCATGCGTACCGATCTGATTCGTAGGACCGCCCTGACCGTCGCCGGTATCGCCGCCACCGCCGGTGGGATCGCCGGCCCCGCGCTGGCCGCGCAGGCCACTCCCGCCGAGCGGGCCGCCACCGTGCAGGCCGAGCGCCGCCCGGCCGGCGACCGCGAGCTCGACGTGCGCTACGAGGCGCAGCCCAACTTCTACTACTGCGGCCCCGCCGCCGCCCGCAACGCCCTGAGCG
>NZ_SMKJ01000067.1:0-25987 GCF_004348615.1 Micromonospora sp. KC207 | reverse complement strand
GACCATTTACACAGCCGGCGCGGGCGGGTGTCAACGACCGTTCGGCCCGAGGCCGCCGTTTCCCGCCGAGGTCTGCGTCCGGGATCTGACCGCAGCGTGACCGGTGGGACGCCCCGGGTGGCCGTCCCGGGCGTCCCACCGGCCCATGGTGTACTAGGGCGCGTGGAACTTCTGCACTCGGGCAAGGTCCGAGACGTCTACGCCGACGGCGACGATCTGATTCTGGTCGCCTCGGATCGGATCTCCATCTACGACGTGGTGCTGCCGACTCCGGTCCCGGACAAGGGCCGCCTGCTCACCGCGCTGTCCCTCTGGTGGTTCGAGCAGCTCGCCGACCTGGTGCCGAACCACGTCGTCTCCGCCACGGACGTCCCGGTGGAGTTCGCCGGCCGGGCGATCCGCTGCCAGCGGTTGGAGATGGTCCCGGTCGAGTGCGTCGCGCGGGGCTACCTGACCGGCGGTGGTCTCGCCGAGTACGAGCGCACCGGCGCGGTCTCCGGGGTCGAGCTGCCCCGGGGCCTGGTCGAGGCGTCCATCCTGCCCGAGCCGATCTTCACCCCGTCGACGAAGGCCCCCAAGGGCGAGCACGACGAGCCGATCACCTACCAGCAGGTGGTGGACAAGGTCGGCGCGGAGACCGCCGAGCGGCTGCGGCAGATCACCATCGCCGTCTACTGCCGGGGCGCGGAGCTGGCCGCCGACCGGGGCATCCTGGTCGCCGACACCAAGATCGAGCTGGGTTGGGCGGCGGACGGCACCCTCGTCCTCGGCGACGAGGTGCTCACCTCCGACTCGTCGCGGTTCTGGCCGGCCGAGTCGTACCAGCCGGGCCGGCCGCAGTTCTCCTACGACAAGCAGTACGTCCGGGACTGGGCGACCGGCGGCGGCTGGGACAAGCTGCCCCCGGCCCCCGAGGTGCCCGCCGAGGTGATCGAGGCGACCCGGGCCCGCTACGTCGAGGTCTACGAGAAGCTCACCGGCCTCACCTGGTCCTGACCGGCCCCTGACGCCGCAGGCGGATCAGTCGACCCAGTCGAGGGTGCGCTGCACGGCCTTGCGCCACTGGCGCAGCCCCCGCTCCCGCTCGTCCGGGCCCATCGTGGCGGTCCACTGCGCGTCGGAGCGCCACTGGCCACGCAGGGTGGCCAGATCTGGCCAGAAGCCCACGGCGAGGCCCGCCGCGTACGCCGCGCCGAGGCAGGTCGTCTCCGTGATCCGGGAGCGGACCACCGGCACGTCCAGCACGTCGGCGAGGAACTGCATCAGCAGGCCGTTGGCGGTCATCCCGCCGTCCACCCGCAGCCGGCGCAGCGCCACGTCGGAGTCGGCGTTCATCGCGTCGACCACCTCGCGGGTCTGCCAGGCGGACGCCTCCAGCGCCGCCCGGGCCAGGTGTCCCTTCGTGATGTAGCCGGTGAGCCCGGTGATCACCCCGCGCGCGTCGCTGCGCCAGTGCGGGGCGAACAGCCCGGAGAACGCCGGCACCACGTAGCAGCCGCCGTTGTCGTCGACCGTGCGGGCCAGCTCCTCCACCTCGGCGGCGGTGGAGATCAGGCCGAGGTTGTCCCGCAGCCACTGCACCAGCGAGCCGGTGACCGCGATCGCGCCCTCCAGGGCGTACACGGCGGGCTGCCCCTCGATCTGGTACGCGACGGTGGTGAGCAGCCCGTGCGACGAGATGACCGGGCTCGCGCCCGTGTTGAGCAGCAGGAAGCTGCCGGTGCCGTACGTGCATTTCGCCTCGCCCGGCTGGAAGCAGGACTGCCCGAACAGGGCGGCCTGCTGGTCGCCGAGGGCGCTGGCCACCGGCACCCCGGGGAGCAACCCCTCGGCGGTGCCGTAGACCTCGGCCGAGCTGCGGATCTCGGGAAGCATCGCGGCCGGTACGCCGAGCGCGTCGAGCAGCTCCGGGTCCCAGTCGAGGGTGTCCAGGCCCATCAGCATCGTGCGGCTCGCGTTCGTCACGTCGGTGACGTGCCGGCCGGTCAGCTTCCAGATCAACCAGCTGTCCATGGTGCCGAACAGCACCTCGCCCCGCTCGGCCCGCTCGCGCAGCCCGTCGGTGTGGTCCAGCAGCCAACGCAGCTTCGGGCCGGCGAAGTAGGTGGCCAGCCTCAGCCCGGTGCGCTCGGACAGCCGCTGCTCGCCGTACGCCTCGGCGAGCGCGCGTAGCTGTGGCCCGGTGCGGGTGTCCTGCCAGACGAGGGCGTTCGCGACCGGCCGGCCGGTGGCCCGGTCCCAGACGACGGTGGTCTCCCGCTGGTTGGTGATGCCGACGGCCGCCAGCCCCGCCGGGCCGATGTTGGCCGCCGCCAGCGCCTCGCGGACGACGAGCTGGACGTTTTCCCAGATCTCCTCGGCGTCGTGCTCGACCCAGCCCGGCCGGGGGAAGATCTGCCGATGCTCGCGCTGGGCCACGGAGACGATCTCCCCGGCCCGGTCGAAAACGAGGCACCGGGAGGAGGTGGTGCCCTGGTCGATGGCTGCGACGTACTCTCCGGTCACGGCAGCACCGTACCCGGCCCGACGCCGGTCCGTCGCCACCGACGGCCGTACGATCGGTCAACGTGCGCGACATCGCAGTCTTCAGTGGAACCGCCCATCCCGACCTCGCCGCCGAGATCTGCGCCCACCTCGGGGTGCTGCTGCACCCCACCCGGGTGTCCCGGTTCGCCAACGACTGCCTGGAGGTGCAGTTGCAGGCGAACTGCCGGGAACGCGACGTCTTCCTGATCCAGCCGCTGGTGCCGCCCGTGCAGGAGAACCTGGTCGAGCTGCTGCTCATGATCGACGCGGCCCGGGGCGCCTCGGCGGCCCGGATCACCGTGGTGCTGCCGCACTACGCGTACGCCCGCTCGGACAAGAAGGACGCGCCGCGCATCTCGATCGGTGGCCGGCTGGTCGCGGACCTGCTGACCTCGGCCGGCGCGGACCGGGTGCTGGCGATGACCCTGCACTCGCCGCAGGTGCACGGCTTCTTCAGCGTCCCGGTGGACCACCTGCACGCGCTGCGCGAGCTGGCGGGCCACTTCAGCCGGTACGACCTCCGCGACACCGTGGTGGTCTCACCCGACCTGGGCAACGCCAAGGAGGCCGCCGCCTTCGCCCGGATGCTCGGCACCCCGGTCGCGGCCGGCGCGAAGCAGCGGTTCAGCGACGACCGGGTCACGATCAGCACGGTGATCGGCGAGGTGGCCGACCGGGACGTGATCGTCCTCGACGACGAGATCGCCAAGGGCAGCACGGTGATCGAGCTGATGACCCACCTGCGCGAGCTGAAGGTCCGCTCGATCCGGCTGGCCTGCACCCACGGGCTGTTCTCCGGCGGGGCGCTGGAGCGGCTCAGCGGGCAGGACGGGGTGCTGGAGATCGTCTGCACCAACACGGTACCGATCCCGGAGAGCAAGCGGGTGCCGAAGCTTCAGGTGCTCTCGGTCGCTCCGGCGCTGGCCGAAGCCATGCGCCGGATACACAACGGCGAGTCGGTCTCCGCCCTGTTCGGCTGAGCGCCCGGCCCCGGCCCGCGCCCTGCTCGCCCGGGGCGTGCCGGCTCCGGCCCCGACGCGGCGTCCGGCCCGCCGGTGGTCGTCAGTCCGGGGCGCGCTCGCGCACGCCGAGGGCCGTGCTGATCCGGACCGTGGTGCCGCCCGGGCCGGTCTCGACGTCCATGGCGTCGCTCAGCTTCCGAACCAGCCAGAGGCCCCAACCGCCCGCGGTGTCGGGTGCGGGGCGGCTGCGGTCGTCGAGCCGCCGGGGGCTGATTCCCCGCCCGTGGTCGGCGACCTCGCAGACCAGCCGCCCCGGCTGGCGCCACAGCCGCAGCCAGCCCCGCCCGCCGCCGTGCCGCACCGCGTTGGTGAGCAGTTCGTTGATCGCCAGCACGAAATCGTCGAGCCGCTGTCCACGCAGCCCGGCGGCGTGCACGCAGGAGGTGACCGAGTGTCGGAGCTCGGTCACCTGGGCCTGGTCGAAGGCCTCGGCGATCAGGAGGGTGGTGTCGATGGGCACAACCGTACGCCGTGTCGGTCGGTCCGCGTTCGTCCCGACCGCCCGGGCGGGGCGCGCTGGGGCTTATGCGCCTTCTCTGTCGATTGCTGGGCTGGTTCGGGATCGTCTGCTGTCCCTGGTGACGGGCGGCGGCGCGTCGTCCCCGGGCACGACGGACGAGCATGCTCGGGCCAGACCCGCCGAACGTTTCGGGGCCGGGCGGGGTGTGGCATGGTGTCGGCGTGCCGTCGGCGTTCGGTGGATTGGAGGTCCCGCTCTGGCGGGCCGTCGCGGTGTTCCGTTTCGCCGCCCTGGCGTACGTCGGGCTGCTCGTCGCTCGCGACGCCAGCGGGTACGCCCACCCGCTGGTCGCCGGGCTGGTCCTGCTGGCGATGCTCGGCTGGACGGTGACCACCGCCCTCGGCTACGCCCGCCCCGCCCGGCGGGGTTGGCCGCTGCTGGTCGCCGACCTCGCCGTCGTGCTCGGGGTGCTGCTGGTCAGCCCCTGGGCGGTCGGCCGGGCGGCGCTCGCGGCCGGCGCGCCCAGCCTCGCGGTGGTCTGGCTGGCCGGGCCGGTGCTCGCCTGGGCGGTCTCCGGCGGCCGGCGGCGGGGCACGGTGGCGGCGCTGGCAGTCGGCGTGACCGATTTGGCGACCCGGGAGCGGATCGGTCAGTCCACCGTCACCGGGGCGATCCTGCTGCTGCTGGCCGGGGTGGTGGTCGGCCACGTCGCCCGGCTGGCGGTGACCGCCGAGCAGCGGCTGCACCGAGCGGTGGAGCTGGAGGCGGCGACCCGGGAGCGGGAACGGCTGGCCCGGGACATCCACGACTCGGTGCTCCAGGTGCTCGCGCTGGTCCAGCGCCGCGGCGTCCACCTGGACGGGGAGGCCGGCGAACTGGCCCGGCTGGCGGGGGAACAGGAGGCCGCGCTGCGCGCACTGATCGCCGGGGCGCCGCCCCCCGACGGCGCGGACCCCTCCGGGGCAGGAACCCTGGACCTGCGCGCCCTGCTCGGCCGGTACGCCTCGGCGACGGTCTCGCTGTCGGCGCCGGCCACCGGCGTCCCGTTGCCCGCGCCGGTGGCCCGGGAACTGGCGGCCGCGACCGGGGCGACGCTGGACAACGTACGCCGGCATGCGGGCGGCCGGGCCTGGGTGCTGATCGAGGACGAGGGGGAGACGGTGACCGTCTCGGTACGCGACGAGGGCCCGGGCATCCCGGCCGGCCGGCTCGACGAGGCCGCCCGGCAGGGCCGGCTCGGGGTGGCGCAGTCGATCCGGGGGCGCATGGCCGACCTCGGCGGCACGGCCCGCATCAGCTCCACGCCGGGCGCCGGCACCGAGGTCGAGCTGACGGTGCCGAGGACGACCCGGTGAGCACCCCCGACGCGACGCCCCCACCGGCAGGATCGCGGTCGCCGGTCACCGGCCCGGACACGCCTGACGCGACGGCCCCGTCCTCGCCGCCGGTCGCCGGCCCGGATTCGCCGGCGGACACGCCGCCCGGGGTCCGGGTGATGGTGGTGGACGACCACCCGATGTGGCGCGAGGGAGTGGCCCGCGACCTCACCGAGGCCGGCCACCTCGTGGTCGCCACCAGCGGGGAGGGCCGCCAGGCCGTCCGCGTCGCCCCCGCCGCCCGGCCCGACCTGGTGGTGCTCGACCTGCAACTGCCGGACATCTCCGGGGTGGAGGTGATCCGGGGGCTGCGCGCGGCGCTGCCGCAGGTGCGGGTGCTGATGCTCTCGGCCAGCGGGGAACAGCAGAGCGTCCTGGACGCGGTGAAGGCCGGCGCGACCGGCTACCTGGTCAAGTCGGCGGCGCCGGCCGAGTTTCTGGACGCCGTGCGGCGCACCGCCGCCGGTGAGCCGGTCTTCACCCCCGGGCTCGCCGGCCTCGTGCTCGGGGAGTTCCGCCGCCTCGCGGCGGGCGCGGACCTCTTCGCCGGGGGCCGGGGGCCGGTCGCGGCGACGGCCGGCCCCGACACCGACGCACCCCGGCTCACCGACCGGGAAACCGAGGTGCTGCGCCTGGTGGCCAAGGGGATGTCGTACAGGCAGATCGCCGAGCGGCTCGGGCTCTCCCACCGGACGGTGCAGAACCACGTGCAGAACACGCTCGGCAAGCTCCAGCTGCACAACCGGGTCGAGCTGACCCGTTACGCGATCGAGCGCGGCCTCGACGACTGACCGCCGCGCCGGCGGGTGGGCCGGGTCAGCGCGCCTCGGGCGGTCGGGTCTCGTGGATCGCCAGCTCCTCCGCGCTCGCCCCGCCGCCGGCCGATCCGGCGTCGTACGCGACGTTGTCGGTTTCCTCGTCGGTGTGCGCCCCCTCGTCCGGTTCCACCAGCCGGCCCACCTCGGCGTCGGCGACGCTGCCGAGTTGGCCGTGGTCGTAGAGGGAGACGGGGGAGTGCGGGTCCGAGGTGGGGCCCGGATCGATCACGTCGGCGTCGAGCTGCGCCTGGGCGGCGGCCTCCTCGCTGTCCGCCTCGGCGGCGATGTCCGGGTCGACCGGGCCGGCCAGCGGGTCGTCGGCGGGTCGTTCGTAGCTCTCCCGGTCGAGCTTGTAGTCCAGCGACTCGCCGTCGAGCTGCTCCTCGGCGGTAGTGCCGAACCGGTCCACCGCCACCGGCGTGCGGTCGCCGGGAAGCTGGGCCGGTGCCGGACCGTCCGCCTCACGACCGGTTTCGACGTCGTCGTTGGCCGTCGAGTCGTCGTCGGCGGTGTCGGGCAGGCCGTCGGCCTCCGGGTCGGAGACGGGGGTCGGATACTCGTCGTCGCGCATGGCTGATCACTACCCACTGCCCACCGACCGTAACCGATCCGCCCGCTGGAGTCCCGCTCGCGGCCGTGGGGCCGGCGGGGCGGCAGTGACGGGGGTCACCCCGGGTTGCCGGCGGGGTGCAGGACCGCCCAGACGAGCTTGCCGTCGGGCAGGAGGGTGCTGCCCCAGCGGCGGGACACCGTGTCGATCAGCAGCAGGCCACGGCCGCCGGCCAGGGTCGGCGGGGTCAGCCCCGAGTGCGTCGGCTGCCGGCGGCTGTGGTCGCGTACCCCGATGCGTAGCGTGCTGCCCACGGGGGCCAGCCGGACGGTCATCGGGGTGTGCGCGTGCGCCACCACGTTGTTGACCATCTCGGTCACCGCGATGCAGCCCGCCTCGGCCAGCTCGTCGATCCCCCAGCGGGCGCAGCCGTCGGTCACCAGTGCCCGGGCCTGCCGAGCCGCGCCGACGAACGGCGGCAGCGCGGTGGTGGTCGCCGCGACCGTCGGGGACCGGTTCAGCGCCGCCGTCGCCTCTGCCACGGTCGAGCAGACCGGTAGCCCCGGGCCGGCCGCCGCCCCGGTCGGGTCGACGACCAGCAGCCCCGCCGCCGGCCAGTCGGCGATCTCGCGGTGTACCCCGGTGAACAGCCCACGGGCGGCGGGGTCGGGCAGGCGCAGCCGGGACAGGTCGGTCACCATCGGGCCGGGCCGGTCGCAGAGCCGGACGAGCAGCGCGTCCCGCACGGCGGCCGTGCCGGCGGCGTCGAGCACCCCGGTCAGCCGAAGCACCCCGGTGGACTCGTCAATCTCCACCACGCAGCGCACGTCGGTCGGCGTGATCGACCCATTGTGCGTCGTGGTGAGGAACCGCGCGTCCGGCCGGTCGGGGAGAACCATCAGCGTTCCGTCCGGGATCGTCGCGCGCGGGCCGCCAGCGTCCCGACCGCCGTGCCCGCCGCGGCGAGCCCGAAGGCGGTGGTCATCCGGACCAGCTGCCGCCGCCGGCCGTGCCACCCGCCGGTCCGCTCGGCCGCCGCGTCGGCGGCGAAGACGTTGCCGGTGCTGTCCGGCCGTCCGGTGGGCCCGAACTGGGTGCGCTGGACGTACCAGCCGAGGGCCCGTTCGGCCAGCGCGGGGGCGAGCCGCCACTGCGCGCCGAGCAGCCGGGCGGCCCCCCCGGCGTACACCTGGCGGCGTGGGTGGCGCAGCACCCGGACGATGGTCTCGGCGACCAGCTCCGGCGGGTACACGGGTGGGGGCGGGACCAGCTCCCGCCCGGTGTGGTTGGCGGCGTGCCGGAAGAACGGGGTGTCGATGGTTGCCGGCAGGACCGTGCACACGGAGATGTTCCCCCGCCCGGTGAGCCGCAGCTCCTGCCGCACCGTGTCGGCCAGCCCCCGGATGCCGTGCTTCGTGGCGTTGTACGCCGACTGGTAGGGCATCGCCACCTCGGCCAGCACGGACGCGTTGTTGACCAGCACGCCGCCGCCGGCCGCCGCGAGATACGGCAGGGCCGCCCGCATCCCGTGCACGGTGCCCAGCAGGTTCACCTCCAGCACGCGGCGGAACTCCCGCACTCCGATCTCGTCGAACAGGCCGACGGCGCTCACCGCAGCGTTGTTGATCCAGGCGTCGATCCGGCCGAATTCCTCCGCCGCGTGGGCGGCGAGGATCTCGACGGCCACCGGGTCCGTGACGTCCGTGGGTACGACCAGCGCCCGGCCGCCCAGTTCCCGGCACCGCGCCGCCACCCGATCCAGGGCCTCCTTGCTACGGGCCGCGAGCGCCACGGCCGCGCCCCGCCGGGCGAGGGCGTACGCGGTGGCAGTGCCGATGCCGCTGGAGGCGCCGGTGAGCACGACGGCGGCGTCGTCGAGGGTGCGGGTCAGAGGCATCCCTCGCCCGTACCCCAGCCGGCCCCGCTCATGCCGTCGACGCCGGTCGGATCGGCGGCACCGCCGGCCGGTCCGAGGCCGTCGCCCGCCCCCGGGACCCGCCCCGGAGTGCCGCCGGCCCGGCCGGAGCGGGCGACTTGCCAGGTTTGGGTGCCGAGCAGCGCGGTTAATGGGACTCTCTGACCGGGAGGACCACCAGCTCAGAAGAACGCATGGAGGTGACCCATGCGCGTCGGCCTAGTGTGCGCGCACTCCGGCCCGTCGCGGCCTGCCGACGGCCCGGCCGTCGGTACGCGCGAGCACATCGCGCGGGTCGCCGCCGAGCTGGCCGGACGCGGCCACGACGTGCACGTCTACGAGCGCCGCGACGATCCCGCGCTGCCCGCCGCGGTGGAGGTCGACGGGTACCGGGTGGAGCGGGTGCCGGTCGGCCCGGCCGCCCCGACGCCCACCGCCGAGCTGGTCGGGCACGTGTCCGATTTCGGCCGGTGGCTGGCCGGCCGGTGGTCCGCCGAGTGGTCACCGGAGGTGGTGCACGGGCACTACTGGGTCGGTGGCCTGGCCGCCGCGCACGCGGTGCGCGAGACCGACATCCCCGTCGTGCAGACCTTCCACTCGCTCGGCGTGGAGCAACTGCGCCACCTCGGCCCCGGATACGACGGGCCGGGCAGCCGCATCCCGCTGGAGCGGGCCCTGACCCGGGCGGTGGACATCGCGGTCGCCCAGTGCAACGACGAGGTGGACGAGCTGACCCGGATGGGGCTGCAACGCAGCTCGGTGGCGATGGTCCCCACCGGCGTGGACACCAACCAGTTCCACCCGGACGGGGAGGCGGCCCCGCGCGACCAGCGGGCCCGCATCCTCTCGGTCGGGGGCCTGACGCCGGGGCACGGCCACGACGACCTGATCCGGGCGATGCGCCTGGTCGGCGACGCCGAGCTGGTGATCGCCGGCGGGCCGCCGGTCGACCAGCTCACCAACCACGCCGAGGCCAGCCGCCTGCGCGACCTGGCCGAGCGCACGGGGGTGGCCGAGCAGGTGAAGCTGGTCGGCGCGGTGCCACACGACCAGATGGCCACCTGGTACCGCTCGGCCGACGTGGTCGCCTGCACCCCGCACTACTCCTCCGCCGGCCGGGTCTCGCTGGAGGCGATGGCCTGCGGCGTGCCGGTCGTCGGGTACGCCATGGGCGGCATCGCCGACGCCGTGGTCGACGAGGTGACCGGGAAGCTGGTGCAGCCGGGCGACGTGCGGGCCCTCGGGATGACGCTGCGCCGGCTGCTCGCCGACAACGCCGCCCGGTTCGCGTACGGGCACGCCGCCGTGGACCGGGTGCGATGCACGTACACGTGGGAGCGCACGGCCGGCGCGCTGGAGCGGCTCTACGAGCGGGTGGTCCTGCGCCGCCGGCCGGTCGAGGCGGCGTAGCCGGCGAACGTCCCCGCCCGCCTCGCCGCCGGCGTTCAGCGGCGGGGGTGGGGGTGGGCCGATGCGCCGGCGGGCAGGATCCCCCGGGCGCGTTCCCGGGCCACCTCGTGGTGGTGCTGTGGCTCGGCGTACCGGGTGAGCCCGATCACCGAGGCCAGGGTGGCCAGGAAACCGAGGGCGGCCAGCCACTCCCGGCCCGGCCAGATCCGGTCGTTGAGCAGCAGCAGCCCGATGATCGCCGCGGGCACCGCCCCGGCCGCGTCCATCGCGGCGACCGCCGCCGTGGTCGAGCCGCGCTGCATGGCCAGGCCGAGCAGTAGCTGACCGACCAGCGAGTGGGCCACCAGCAGATAGAGCAGCGGGTCCCGGACGAACTCCTCCACGCTCGTCACGGCGGCCAGCGGGCGGGCGGCCACCGCCGCGGCGGAGAAGGCCAGCCCGGCCAGGGAGCCGAGCGCCACCGACCCGGGTGCGCCGTGCAGCCGTACCGCGAAGAAACCGACCACGGCGATCACCGCGAGCGTCACCGCCAGCGCGACCAGGCCGGCGGGCCCGAGCGGCCGGGACTGCGCCGGCTGCGCGGACAGCACCAGGCCGGTGACCCCGGCGAAGAGCAGCGCCAGCAGCGCGATCTCGGCGGTGGGCAGCCGCCACTTGAGCACCAGCACGCCGAGGATGGCGGTCACCCCGAGCCCCGCCGCCACGCTGGCCTGGACCAGGAACAGCGGCAGGTCCCGGCGGGCCAGGAAGGCCAGCACGAAGCCGCCGACCTGGCAGGCCAGCCCGACGAGGTACGTGCGGTGGCCGGCCAGCCGCAGCAACAGCCCGGGGTCGAAGGTGTGGTGCACGGTGGTCCGCGCCGCGGCGACGGACTGGAGAAGGTTGGCGACACCGTACGCGACGATCATCGCCGCCAGGAAGCACCAGCCAGAGGACACCACCTGGCGAGGATAGAGGCTGGCGGCGCTCAGCGCGCGGCCGGCCGACCCAGCCTCGCCAGGATGTCGGCGTGCAGCGTGCCGTTGCTGGCCACCGCGCTGTTCTCCACCGCCGCGTCCCCGCCAGGGGTGGGCCGTCCGGCCAGGTCGGTGAACGTCCCGCCCGCCTCGGTCACGATCGGCACCAGCGCGGCGACGTCCCACAGCGACAGCTCCGGCTCGACCATCACGTCCAGGGCCCCCTCGGCGAGCAGCATGTAGCCGTAGAAGTCGCCGTACGCCCGGCTGCGCCAGGTGTCCCGCATGAGCTGGAGCATCGGCTCCAGGAGCCCGGCGGACTCCCACCCGCTCAGTGACGAGTAGCAGAGGCTGGCGTCGGCGAGGCGGCCCACCGCCGACACCCGGATCGGGGTGCCGTGCCCGGCGTCCGGGCCGGCGTACGCGCCCCCGCCGAGCGCACCCCACCAGCGGCGACCCAGCGCCGGCGCGGAGACCAGCCCGAGCACCGGCCGGTCGCCCTCCAGCAGGGCGATCAGGGTGGCCCAGACGGGCACCCCCCGGACGAAGTTCTTGGTGCCGTCGATCGGGTCGATCACCCAACGTCGGCCGGCCGGCCCGGCCGGGGCCCGCCCGCCGTACTCCTCGCCGAGCAGGCCGTCGCCGGGGCGCCGCTCGGCCAGCACGGCCCGGATCTCCCGCTCCACGGCGGTGTCCGCGTCGGAGACCGGGGTCAGGTCCGGCTTCGCCTCGACGCGCAGGTCGAGGGCCCGGAACCGGGCCGTGGAGATGGCGTCCGCCCGGTCGGCGAGCAGGTGGGCGAGGGCGAGGTCGTCGGCGTACCCGGTCATGCCGGAAACGGTAGCGGCGGCCGGGTCACGTCCCCTCCAGCGGGTCGCCCGGGTTGCGCTGGTCGGGCTCGCGCGCGTCACCCTCGCCGGACCGGGAGGCCAGCAGCCGGCGGTACGAGGCCAGCCGTCGCTCGTCGGCCTTGCCGGCGGCCACCCAGGCGTCCAGCGCGCAGTTGGCCTCCTCGGCGGTGTGCTGGCAGTTCGCCGGGCAGTCGACCGTCCCCTCCACCAGGTCGGGGAAGCCGTGCAGCAGACTGTCGGCCGAGACGTGCGCCAGCCCGAAGCTGCGCACTCCCGGGGTGTCCACGATCCAGCCCGGGTCGGTGTCGGCACCGGGGCGGGGCGGCAGCCGCAGCGCCACCGCGCTGGTCGAGGTGTGCCGGCCCCGGCCGATCGCGCTGACCACGCCGACCGCCCGGTCGGCGTCCGGGACGAGGCGGTTCACCAGCGTCGACTTGCCCACCCCGGAGTGGCCCACCAGGACCGACACCCGGCCGGCGAGCAGGTCGCGCAGCGCGTCGAGGTCGGCGTGGGGCCGCAGCAGCACGTACGGCAGCTCCAGCTCGGCGTAGTAGCCGAGCACCTGTTCCGGGCCGGCCAGGTCGGCCTTGGTGAGGCAGAGCAGCGGCTCGATGTCCGCGTCGTACGCGGCGACCAGGCAGCGGTCGATGAACCCGGTGCGCGGCGGCGGATCGGCCAGCGCGCTGACGATGACGAGCTGGTCGGCGTTGGCCACCACGACCCGCTCCAGCCGCCCCTCGGCGGTGTTCTCGTCGTCGTCGGCGGTGCGCCGCAGCACCGAGCTGCGCTCGGCGATCCGGACGATGCGGGCCAGCGCGCCGGCCGCACCGGAGGTGTCCCCGACCAGGCCCACCCGGTCGCCCACCACCACCGACTTGCGGCCCAGCTCCCGGGCCCGCATGGCGGTCACCAGCGGGGTTTCCGGGCCGGCCCCGGGCAGCACGCACGTGTAGCGGCCCCGGTCCACGGCGATGACGAAGCCCTCGACCGCGTCGACGTGCCGGGGCCTCGTGCGGGTGCGCGGGCGCGACGACCGCCCGGGCCGGACCCGTACGTCGTCCTCGTCGTACTCCCGCCGCTTGGTCGTCAGGACGCCCTCCGTCGTGTCAGCTTCTTCCGGTCACCATCGCCGACCATAGCTCCGGAAACTCCGGCATGGTCTTCGAGGTGCACGACACGTCGTCGAGCTCGATGCCGGGAACCGCCAGGCCGGTCACCGCGGCGGCATGCGCCATCCGGTGGTCGTGGTACGTCCGGAACGCCCCGCCGTGCAACGGCCGGGGCCGGATCTCCAGCCCGTCCGCCGACTCGGTGAGGTCCGCACCGAGGCCGACGTACTCGCGGGCGAGCGCCGCGATCCGGTCGGTCTCGTGCCCCCGGATGTGGGCCACCCCGGTGAACCGGGACGGCGAGTCGGCGAGCATGGCGAGCGCGGTCAGCGCCGGGGTCAGCTCACTGACGTCGGAGAGGTCGGCGTCGATGCCGTGCACCACGCCGGTGCCGCGCACGGTCAGCCCGCCGGTGGTGAGGTTCACCTCGCCGCCCATCCGTTGCAGCAGCGTGCGGAGCTGCTCGACGGGTTGGGCGCTGCTGCGCGGCCAGCCCCGCAACGTCACCTCGCCCCCGGTGACCAGGGCCGCGGCGAAGAACGGCACCGCGCCTGACAGGTCGGGCTCGATCTCCCAGCCCCGCCCGGTCAGTGGGCCCGGCTCGACGACCCAGACGTCGGGGGTGCCGTCGTCGACGGCCGCCCCGGCGGCCCGCAGCATCTGCACGGTCATCCGCAGGTGCGGCGCGGACGGTACGGGCGGGCCGACGTGCCGGACCACCACGCCCCGGTCGAAGCGCGGCGCGGCCAGCAGCAGGCCGGAGACCAGTTGGCTGGAGGCGGAGGCGTCGATCACCACCTCGCCGCCGGCCACGCTTCCGGTGCCGAAGACGGTCAGCGGCAGGCTGCCGGTGGCCGGGGACTCGACCCGCACGCCGAGGGAGCGCAGCGCGTCGATCAGCGGGCCGAGCGGGCGGGTGCGGGCCTGCGGGTCGCCGTCGAAGGTGACCCGCCCCTCGGCGAGGCCGGCGACCGGGGGCACGAACCGCATGATGGTGCCGGCGAGGCCGACGTCGACGTGCGCCGGGCCGGCCAGCGGACGCGGCCGGACCAGCCAGCGGTCGTCGTCGGTGATCGACATGTGGGCGCCGAGGGCCCGCAGGCCGCCGGCCATCAGTTCGGTGTCGCGGGCGCGCAGCGGCCCGGCGAGCGTGGAGGGGCCGCTGGCCAGCGCGCTGAGCACGAGCGCCCGGGCGGTCATCGACTTGGAGCCGGGCAGCCGCAGCGTGGCAACCACCGGGTCGGACGCGGTCGGAGCGGTCCACGGCCGAAGCGGCCGGGTCGCGGTCGTGTTCCCCACGGTGACATTCTGCCGTGCCCCGCCCGCCGCCGGACGGACCGCCGGACGCGCTCCCGGTTGGCGGGACGGCGTCCGGGACGCTCCGGTGGGGGTGGCGCTCGGCGGGACAGCCGAACGCGGCCCGGGGCGTTAGCGTGTGCCTCATGTGCGGGAGGTACGCCACGACCCGGAGCGCGGTCGACCTGAGTGCGGTTTTCGAGTCGTACGACGAGACCGAGGGCCGGGTCCGGTCGAGCCACAACGTCGCCCCGACCACGACCGTGCCGCTCGTGCGGCTCATCCCGGAGGGGCACCGCACCCTGTCCGTCGGCCGCTGGGGGTTCCTGCCGCCCTGGTCCAAGTCGCCCGCCGCCGCGGCCCGCATGATCAACGCCCGCGCGGAGACGGTGGCCACCAGCCGGGCGTACGCGCCCTCGTTCGCCCGCCGGCGCTGCCTGGTCCCCGCCGACGGGTGGTACGAGTGGGTCCGGCAGCCCGAGGGTGGGCGACAGCCCTACTTCATGACCCCGGCCGACTCCTCGGTGCTCGCCCTCGCGGGCATCTGGTCGGTCTGGGAGGGGCCCGACGGGCCGGTGCTGACCTTCAGCGTGCTGACCACCGCGGCGGTCGGTGAGCTGGCGCGGGTGCACGAGCGGATGCCCCTGCTGCTGCCCCGCGAGCGGTGGGTGTCCTGGCTGGGCCCGACCGACGAGCCGGCGGCCCTGCTGGCCCCGCCCGATGCCGGGTGGCTGGGCGGGCTGGAGATCCGGCCGGTCGGGCCGGCGGTCGGCAACGTCCGCAACGACGGGCCACAGTTGATCACCCGGGTGCCCGCGCAGGCCGCGCCTGCCGATGAGGTGACGCTTTTCTGACAGCCGCCGGGGGCATTGTCGCGTGCTGATTTGCCGGAGTTGCGGACGAATCGTCGCCTGAGCTTTTAGTCATCTTCACCGAAGGCTCTTGTCTCGGTGTCCGAAAGTGCGATACAACACAGCGCCGGTAGTGGGTGACGATTCGCATGGTGCGAACGACGCTCATCAGTCTTTCCGGTCCCACGGGGGAGGTGGGTGGATGACACGGGCGCGTATGCCCCGCCCGCACGAGGTGGCAGCCGCACGACGAGACCCGCGACTGCTACGGGCGTTGCGGGAACGGCGGCAGGACGAAGCCTGGCGGACCAGGGGCACCTGCCAGAGCGTGGACCCGGAGACGTTCTTTCCGGCGCCCAACGAGCCGGCCGACGCGGCCGTCGCGCTGTGCCGCAGCTGCGATGTCCAGGGATCGTGCCTGGCCTGGGCGCTGGAGGTCGGTGACTGCCACGGCGTGTGGGGCGGCACCACACCACGCGAGCGTCGGGCCATGCTTGTCGCCTGGCGCGGCGAGGTCGATCCGGACCCGGACGCGGCCGACGAGGCCGGCCCACCGGTGCGGGACCGGCTACTCACCCTGGTTCCGCTGAGCTGACCACTCCGGCCGTCCCGCCCCCCGGCAGGGCGGGATGGCCGGCGGCGCTCGTCTGCGCGCGGACGCTCGGATTTCGTGGCGCTCGGATTCGTGGCGCTCGGGTTTCGTGGCACTCGGATTTCGCGCGTCGGGTGTGGCCCCGGTGCTCCCGGCGGGCGATGCGCCGTTGACGCGCGTCGGGTGTGCTCCGGTGTTTCCCGGCCCGCGGTGCGTCGTCGGCGCACGGCGGCGACCCGCAGAATGGGCGGGTGCGAGACGCGGACGAGATCGGGACGCCACGTGGGCCGGCCCGGGTCGACACCGACCTGCCGGCCGGCCCAGCGACGGCCCTGCTGGTGCTCGGGCACGGCGCGGGCGGTGACGTCGACGCGCCGGACCTGAGCGCGCTGCGGGACGTGGCGGTCGCCGCCGGGCTGGCGGTGGCCCGGGTGACCCAGCCCTACCGGGTGGCCGGGCGGCGCGCGCCCGCCCCCGCCGGGCACCTCGACGAGGCGTGGACGGCCGTCCTGGCCGAGCTGCGCCGGCGACATCGCGCCGTACCCGCGCTGGTGGTCGGCGGCCGGTCCAGCGGTGCCCGGGTGGCCTGCCGCACCGCGATCGCCGTCGGCGCCGACGCGGTGGTGGCCCTGGCGTTCCCGCTGCACCCGCCCGGCCGGCCGGAACGCTCCCGGGCGGCGGAGCTGGCCACCGGGCTGCCGACGCTGGTGGTCAACGGCGACCGCGACCCCTTCGGCGTGCCCGGAGCCAGCCCGTCGGTGCGGGTGGTGGTCCGTCCGGGCGAGCGGCACGACCTGGCCGGCGACCCGGCCGGCGCCGCCGCGGTGGCGGTCGACTGGCTGCGCGGGCGGGGCTGGGCGTCGCCCTGACCGCACCGGGGCCGTGACCGGCGGCCGTACGCGTCGTTGTCTCCGATGGTGTCGGGTTGCCCAATCCGGGCGGTCGACACCGTCCCTCCCAGGCCCTTCCTGGTCCCAGCGCCGACGCCCGTCGGGGCCGGGACCAGGAACGGGGCGAGCGGGCCGGAATGCCGGGGCCCGCGCCCCGCGTTACCCCCCACGGAAGAGACTTCTGCTTCAGGGGGGTGTGACCGGTGCCGACCGAGACACGGAGCCGGGAACGGGACGAACGGGAGGCGCGGCAGCTCAGGCGGCTGCTGGGTGGACCGGAGTGGCCCGTGGTGTCGCTGCCGGTCGGGCCGGATCGGCCCGTGATCGCGCGAGCGGTCGGGCCAGGGGCGGTGAGGACCAGCACACCGGCCGGAAGTGAATCCGCGGGAAGTTTCAGGCGCGTATCCTCGGCGGGAAAGCATCCGACGCGAGGGGATGTGCGGTTGACCACCGAGAAGACGGACGAGCGCAGGGCCCGTTTCGAGCGGGACGCGATGCCCTTCGTCGACCAGCTCTACGCAGCCGGGCTGCGGATGACACGCAACCCGGCGGATGCCGAGGACCTGGTCCAGGAGACGTACCTGAAGGCGTACGTGGCCTTCCACCAGTTCGAGCAGGGCACGAACCTGAAGGCCTGGCTGTACCGGATCCTGACCAACACCTACATCAACTCCTACCGTAAGCGGCAGCGCCAGCCCATCCAGGCGCCCACGGAGGAGATCACCGACTGGCAGCTCGCCGAGGTTGAGTCGCACACCTCCAGCGGGTTGCGTTCGGCCGAGACGGAGGCACTGGACCGGCTGCCCGACAGCGACGTCAAGGAGGCCCTCCAGCAGTTGCCGGAGGAGTTCCGCCTGGCCGTCTACCTCACCGACGTCGAGGGCTTCTCCTACAAGGAGGTGGCCGACATCATGGGCACGCCCATCGGCACGGTGATGTCGCGGTTGCACCGGGGTCGTCGTAATCTGCGCAAGCTGCTTGAGGGCTACGCGGCCGAGCGCGGGTTCAGCGCGGCGCAGTCCCCGAAGGGCTCGACCGCCGCCGCCGGCCGGGAGGTGTGACGTGAGCTGTGGGAAACCGCACGAGACGGACTGCCGTGAGGTGCTCGCGGAGGTCTACTTCTATCTCGACCTGGAGTGCGCCGAGGAGCGCCGCACGCTGATCCGCCGTCACCTCGACGAGTGCGGGCCGTGCCTGCGCGAGTACGGCCTGGAGCAGGAGGTGAAGGCGCTGGTCGCCCGCTGCTGCGGCAACGAGACCGCGCCCGAGCAACTGCGCGAGCGGCTGCGGGTCCGCCTCACCGAGCTGGTCGTCTTCGATACGAGCGAGTCCCGCGAGCTGGCCGACTGACGGCCGATGGACGTGCCGGTGGCCCGGGTCGAATCAGACCCGGGCCACCGTCGTTCCCGGCCGGGGCCGGTGGGTGCTCCAGTGGTGGCGGCGTGCCGCCGCGCGCGACTCAGGAGTTGGGGCGCTTGCCGTGGTTCGCGCCGCTCTTCTTCCGGGCCTTCTTCTTGCGGGCTTTCTTTGCCATGCTGACCTCCTCAGGTGTTGGTCGGTGTCCGCCGGCGGCAAGCGCGGCGGTGGTCGTGTACCGGCCGCCCGGTCACCCGGGGCCGACCCGCTGATGCTAGTGCGGCCGGGGGTGACGGTGGTCCGCCGGGGCGGCCGGTGGCGGCCCGATTGCGTCGGCCGGCGAACGGGTATCGCACGCCGGGGCCGGGACGCGCCCACGACGGTCCGGCACGTGATTGGATACCGATCGCAGACACTCCGGGAAGAGGGAGGGCCGAGAGATGGCCGACGAGATCCGCGCCGAGATGGTGGCGAACGTGTGGAAGGTCGTCGCTTCGGCCGGGGACACCGTGTCCGAGGGGGACACCCTGGTGGTTCTGGAGTCGATGAAGATGGAGATCCCGGTCGTCGCCGAGTCCGACGGCGTCGTCCAGCAGCTCGCCGTCAACGAGGGCGACGTCGTGCAGGACGGTGACCTCATCGCGGTGATCGGTTGACCAGCCCGCAGGTCAGGCGGGCAGTCCCGGCCGACTTCCCAGCGGTGGCCCGGCTGACGGTGGCCGCGTACGAGGCCGACGGGCAGCTCAAGGGCGAGGACGGCTACGGGGTCGTGCTCGCCGACGTGGCGACCCGGGCGCAGACCGGCGAGGTGCTGGTCGCCGCAGACGGGGCCACCGGCGAAGCGCTTGGTTCGGTCACGTTCGTGCTGCCCGGCACCCCGTACGCCGAACTCTGCGGCCCCGGGGAGGCCGAGTTCCGGATGCTGGCCGTGGACCCGGCCGCCCAGGGGCGGGGAATCGGGGCGGCGCTGGTCGAGGCGTGCCTGTCCCGCGCCGCCGCGCAGGGGTGTTCGGCGGTGGTGATCTGCGTGCGCAACGGGCATGCCGAGACCGCCCACCGGCTCTACGAACGGCTGGGCTTCGTCCGCACGCCGGAGCGGGACTGGTCCCCGCTGCCCGGTGTGGAGCTGCTCGGCCTGCGGCGGGAGCTGCCCGCCCCGGGCTGACCCCGGCCCCGCCGGCCGCGCGGCCGGCGGCTCGGCCCTCGGCCCCGGCTCAGCCTTCGGCGATCCGGGCGAGCAGCTCGTCGGCCACCTCCAGGGCGATCTTCCGCCGCTCGTCGTCGGTGACGTGCGGGGCGCGGATGGCGAGCCAACTGGTGTGCACGGCGAACAGCGACAGGGTGGCGCGCACCTGGGCGGCGGGCGACTCGTCGCCCCGCGCCAACGCGTCGGCCAGCCGGAACAAGCGGTCGCGCATCTGCTGCCCGGCGGACAGGCTCTTGAGCGCAATCTGGTTCTGCTCGAAGAAGCGCATCACCGAGGGCTCGTCGGTGGCGAACATGCTGTCGGCGTACCGGGCGATCAGCTCGCGTCTCGTCGCCAGCGTGGGCGGCTGGTCGTCGGCCCAGGCGATCAGGGTGTCGATCCGGTCCAGCCGGTCCTCGACGATGCTGCTGACGATCTCGTCCTTGCTCTTGAAGTGGTAGTAGAGCGCGGCCTTCGTCACGTTGAGCCGCTCGGCGATCTCGCGCAGCGAGGTCTTCTCGTAGCCCTGCTCGGTGAAGAGCTCCAAGGCCACGGCTTTGATGCGCTCCCGCGTGCCTGTGCTCTCTCTCACCCGAACCACCCAATTCGCTTGACGACCAGTTGTCCCCCAACTTACCGTGCGGCTAGTAAGTGGACTAGCCGGTCGGCAAGTAGGTCGGTCACATCCCGGGGGGAGCTTACCGATGAGGCAGGCAAACGAGGGAGCGGAGCGGCGACCCAACATCCGGGTCGTCCTCTTCGGCCTCATGATCGCGATGATGCTCGCGATGCTCGACAACATGATCGTCAGCACCGCTCTGCCGCGCATCGTCGGCGAGTTCGGCGGGGTGGACCACTTCACCTGGGTCGTCACCGCGTACGTGCTCGGCACCACCGTCTCCACCCCGATCTGGGGCAAGCTCGGCGACCTCTACGGCCGCAAGGCCATCTTCCTGACCTCGGTGCTCGTCTTCCTGGTCGGCTCCGCGCTGTGCGGCATGGCCGGCTCCGGGGTGTTCGGCGGCGCGGACAGCGGCATGATCGAGCTGATCGCCTTCCGGGCCGTCCAGGGCCTCGGCGCGGGTGGCCTGATGGTCGGCGTGATGGCGATCATCGGCGACCTGGTCCCGCCCCGGGAGCGGGGCCGCTACCAGGGCATGATCGCCGGCATCATGGCCATCGCCATGGTCGCCGGGCCGCTGGTCGGCGGCTTCATCACCGACAACCTCTCCTGGCGCTGGGCGTTCTACGTCAACCTGCCGCTCGGCGGCGTCGCGCTGCTGGTGCTCGCCACCACCATGCACCTGCCGAAGTACCGCACCGAACACCGGATCGACTGGCTCGGCGCGGGACTGCTGTCGGTCGGCATCACCGCGATCGTGCTGATCACCACCTGGGGCGGCAACTCCTACGACTGGGCCTCACCGCAGATCCTCGGCCTGGCCGCGCTGGCCTTGGTGAGCCTGGTCGTGTTCGGTTTCGTCGAGCGCCGCGCGGCGGAGCCGATCCTGCCCCTGGGGCTGTTCGCCAACCGCAACTTCGCGCTGATCTCGGTGATCGGCTTCCTGCTCGGCTTCTCCATGTTCGGCGCGATGAACTTCCTGCCGCTGTACCAGCAGACGGTGCAGGGGGCGTCGGCCACCAACAGCGGCCTGCTGCTGCTCCCGCTGATGTTCGGCATGCTGGCGGTCTCGCTGCTGGTCGGCCGCGCGATCACCAAGACCGGCCGGTACCGGGTGTTCCCGATCGTCGGCGGCGTCGTGATGACCGCCGGCCTGGCCCTGCTGACCCGGCTGGAACTGGACACCAGCAAGCTGGAGTCCTCGCTCTACATGATCGTCCTCGGGGTCGGCATGGGCTTTCTGATGCAGACCTCGATGCTGATCGCGCAGAACAGCGTCGGGCAGAAGGATCTCGGCGCGGCCAGCGGCGCGGCCACCTTCTTCCGCTCCATCGGCGGCTCGTTCGGCATCTCGCTGTTCGGCGCGATCTTCGCCAACCGGCTCGCCGACTCGCCGGCCGGGCCCGCGTTCAGCGGCGGGGGCGGCGAAGGCGGCCAGGTCGACCTCGACAAGCTCAAGGAGTTGCCGGCGCAGGCCCGGGAACTGGTGCTCGGCGGCCTCGCCGACGCCGTCTCGCACGTCTTCTGGTGGGCGGTGCTGTTCACCGTCCTCGTGCCCGTGCTGGCCTGGTTCATCCGGGAGGTCCCGCTGCGCGCGACGAACGACGCCGCGCCGGCGCCGGCCACCCCCGAGGAGCAGGCTGAGACGGCCCTCGGCAAGGCCCCCGCGGTCTGATCCACCCGCCGGCCCGGCCGCGTCGGCCCCGCAGCGGGGTCGGCCCGGCCGGGTCGACCGGCCTGCGGGGCCGACGCGGCTGCTCAGCGCCGCAGGCGGGTGAGGCGGGCCCAGAGGCGGCGCAGCGGGCCCGGCCGGGCCGACCCCGCCGCCGGGCCGGAGATCAACTTGCCGGCCAGCGCGGTCGTCGCCGGGTCCAGGGCCGGGGTGGCCAGCGCCAGGTACGCCAGGGACACCGCGATCGGCACGTTCCGGTCCCGGGCCACGGCCGCCGCGTCGGCGAGCCGTTCGGCCACCACGCCGGCCACGTCCTCGCGAACGGAGGGGTCCACCCAGGCGGCGGTTACCAGGGCGAACAGGGCCGCCTCGGTGATCCAGTCCTCCACCCCCCAGACCAGTTCGACCAGCACCCGGCGGCGGGTGGACTCCGGCCACGGCTCGTCCGTGCGATGGTGCAGCAGGCCCAGGCACGCCCACACCTGCACGCAGCGCACCCAGAGCGCCGGGTCCTGCCCGGTCAGCACCCGGCCCAGCCCGGTCGCCGGGGCCGTGGGCGGATGAACCAGGAGTCCGAGCAGGTCGGGCAAGCCCAGCGTGGCCAGCCCGACCGCCGCGTCGTACGCCGCCGGGGGGTGCGGCCACGCCGGGTGGGCGAGCTGCCGGACGCGGTCCGCCGCCTCGGCCGAGGGCGCCGGCACCGCCGGGGCGGCGACGGTGCCGTCCCAGCGCCACAGCGGCCGGTCAATGGCCCGCCGAGGCTCGCGTGGGTCCGGGGCGGCCACCTTCGCCACCTCGACCCGCAGCCCGGGTGCGGCAGCCGCCACGGTACGCAGCGCGCTCGGCGGCTCCAGTGTCTCCAGCCGTACGGTCGCGCCGAGGCCGTGCTGCTCCTCGGCCAGGGCGTGACGCAGCACGGCGACCGCCGCCCCGGCGGCGGGGGTGACCTGCCCGAGCCACGGCCGGCTGCGGCAGCACTCGGCGAGGTCGCCGTGCTCGTGTGAGTCGTCGGGGTGGTCGCGGACGAAGTCGGCCAGCGCCACCAGGTGCGCCACGTCGCCGTCGCGCTGGAAACGCAGCCGGTGCGCGGTGTGCACGGCGCAGTCGAAGGCGGGATTCCGGGCGAGGGCCCGATCAGTCCACTCCAGGGCCTCGTCGAGCCGGCCGGTGTCGGCCAGCGTGCCGGCGATGTCGGCGTACACGGCGAGGTCGTCCGGGTCGTGTCCGACGGCCCGGCCGAGCGCGGAGAGGGCCTCGTGGGTGCGGCCGGCGCTGCGGTACGCGTACCCGAGCCAGACCTCGCCGAGCTTCGACGGGTGCGCGCGTACCCCCCTGCTGGCCCAGCGGATCGCGAGGGTGACCTCGCCGAGGCGCCGGGCCAACGCGGACGCCGCACCGAGCAGCAGGGCGTGCTCGGGGTAAATGGTGACCGCATTGCGGGCCAGGGTGAGGTACGGCATCAGCGGCGCCCGGTCGGCGCGCGGCACCGGGTCGGGCGTGGTGGCGCAGACCTGCATCAGCACCTGGGCGACGCGTTCCGGGTCGAGCCGCTCGGGCAGGTCGGGGGCGGTCACCCAGGGCACCCCGGCCCAGTCGGCGCTCCGGTCGTGCCCGGTTGCGGCGGCCAGCAGTTCGAGCCCCTCGGCGGGTTGTCCCGCTGCGGCGAGCAGGTGCGCCCGGGCGACCACGACGCCGACGAAGACGCGCTGGTGCAGCGGGAACAGGTCGAGGCCGCCGCCGCTGGCGGCGGCGAGCCGGGCCAGCGTCTCGTGCGCCTCCGGCAGGGTGGGCGCCCGGGTCAGCGCGCCAGCGACGTGCCCGGCGGCGTGGGCCAGGTCGCCCTCGTCCAGCGCGAGCCGGGCCAGGGTCAGCTCCTCCTCCGCCGACAGCGGGGAGTCGTCACTTCCCTTGGACACGTGGGCCTCTCGGTCGTAGGTCGGCTGGCTCGCCGGCGGAGGCGTCCCCGCCAACAGTGTCGCCAGGCCGGGCAAGCGTAGGTGATCGTGGCTCGGCTTGGTGATCTACTGCGCGATGCTGCTCGAAAGATTGCTCACTTCTCCTTGAACGTGCAAGACTGAGCAGGAAATGCGCGGCAATCGTGCAGGGGAAGGGGTGTTCCGTGACGCGTGCAGGGGCCGGGATGGCCGCCGACATCTGCGAACAGCCGGCCGGCTACGAGCGGCTGCTCTCCGCCGAGCAGGCCGGGGCCATCGCCCGGGTGGCCGCCGCCATCGCGCACCGCCGTCCCCGGCACGTGGTCTTCACCGCCCGGGGCACCTCCGACCACGCCGCCCTCTACGCGGCGTACCTGACCGAGATCCGGCTCGGCCTGCCCGCCGGGCTCGCCTCGCCCAGCGCGGTCACGCTCTTCGGGGCGCGCCCCGACCTGTCCGACGCGCTGGTCGTCGGGGTCAGCCAGAGCGGCGGTTCGCCCGACCTGGCCGAGGTGCTGCGCGCCGCCCGCGCGTCCGGCGCGCTCACCCTCGCGGTGACCAACAACCCCGACTCGCCGCTGGTCGAGGTAGCCGAGCTGAGCGTCGACATCGCCGCCGGGCACGAGCGGGCGGTGGCCGCCACCAAGACGTACACCGCCGAGCTGCTCGCCCTGCTGATGCTCGTGGAGGGCGTCCGGGCCGGCGACGGGGCGCTGCCCGCCGCCGAGCGCGCCGCGCTGGCCGCCCTGCCGGAACTGGCCGCCCGCACCCTCGACGACACCACCCCGGCCCAGCTCGCGCCGCGCTACCGGTTCGCCGCCCAGCTCGTCACCACCGGCCGGGGTTACGCGTACCCGACCGCCCGGGAGGCGGCGCTCAAGCTGATGGAAACCTCGTACCTGCCGGCGCTGGCCTTCTCCGGTGCCGACCTGCTGCACGGCCCGCTCGCGATGACCGACCCGGACGTGCCGGTGCTGGCCGTGGTCGGCTCGGGCCCCGGCGGCCGGTCGATGGGCGAGGTGCTGCCCCGGCTTGGCGAGCGCCGCGCCGACGTGGTCGTGGTCGGCTCGGCCGATGTCGAGGGGGCCACCCGGATGGCCGTCCCCGAGGTCGACGAGCGGTACGCCCCGCTGCTGGACATCCTGCCGTTGCAGCGCCTCGCGCTGGCGTTGGCCCTGGCCAGGGGCGAGGACCCGGACGCACCGCGCGGCCTGAACAAGGTCACCGCGACGAGGTGAGCGGGGCGGGGCGGAGCGTGTGAGCCGGACGGCCAGCGGGACGGTGCCCGGCCCGGCGTGGCACGCTGTGCAGCGTGTCCACGCTGCGCGACCTCGCCGAGGAGCACACCCAGCTCCGCCCCGCCGACATCGACCACCTGCACCGGATCGCCGGAGACTGGCAGCTGCTGTCCGACCTGTCCTTCGCCGACCTGCTGCTGTGGGTGCCGGTCGACCGCGAGGGCACCTTCCTCTGCGTGGCCCAGGTCCGCCCGACGACCGCGCCCACCGCGTACCAGGACGACCAGGTGGGGCGGATCGTCGGCGGGCCCGAGGTGGCCCACCTGGAGGTCGCCTACGGCCAGGGCCGGATCTGGCGGGAGGGCGACCCGGTCTGGTACGGCGACGTGCCGGCCCGGCACGAGGCGATCCCGGTCCGGCTGCGCGCCGCCGACGGGGAGCCCGGCGAGGTGATCGCGGTCGTCGGCCGGGACACCAACCTCTCCACCGCCCGCACGCCCAGCCAGCTCGAACTGAACTACCTGACCACGGCCGACGACCTGGCCCAGATGATCGCCGACGGCACCTTCCCGCCACCCCGGCACCCGGGGGAGACCACCTCCGCGCCGCGGGTCGGCGACGGCCTGGTTCGGCTCGACGCCAGCGGCAAAGTCACGTACGCCAGCCCCAACGCCCAGTCCGCGTACCGGCGGCTCGGCTTCGCCGCGCACCTCGTGGGGGAGGACCTGGCCAAGCTGCACCGGCGGTTGGCCGGTGACCCGCTGGAGGGCACCGAGGCGGCCAACGGCATCCTCGCGGCGCTGCGCGGCGAGGGCCCGCCCCGACGGGAGATCGACGCTCGGGGCGCGACCATGCTCACCCGGGCCCTGCCGCTGATGCCCGCCGGGGTCCCGATCGGCGCGCTGGTCCTGGTCCGCGACATCACCGAGGTACGCCGCCGCGACCGCGCGCTGATCACCAAGGACGCCACCATCCGGGAGATCCACCACCGGGTGAAGAACAACCTGCAGACCGTCGCCGCGCTGCTGCGCCTCCAGGCCCGCCGGGTCGCCATGCCGGAGGCCCGGGTCGCCCTGGAGGAGTCGGTACGCCGGGTCGCCTCCATCGCCCTGGTGCACGAGACGCTCTCCATGTCCAGCGACGAGGCGGTCGAGTTCGACGGCATCGTCGACCGGGTGGCCAGCGCGGCGACGGAGGTGGCGGCGACTGAGCAGACCGTCGGGATGCGCCGTCGGGGCAGCTTCGGCGTACTGCCGGCCGAGATCGCCACCTCGCTGGTCATGGTCCTCAACGAGCTGCTGCTCAACGCCGTCGAGCACGGCTTCCCGCCGGCCGCCGAGCCCGAGTTCCCGCCCGC
>NZ_SMKJ01000066.1:0-26182 GCF_004348615.1 Micromonospora sp. KC207 | reverse complement strand
AGTGTTGCCAAAGGAATCCCCACCAACCAAGCAAAAGCTCGGCCAGCACGGGGTCAAAAAACTAATTGGCACTGGCTTATCAAGCACCCTGTTGAGTTCTCAAAGAACAACCACACACCATCCGAAACCCCCAACACGAGGGCCCCGTCCGGGGCATCCACAAACCCTACACCCGCCACACTCTCGCACCGGGCACTTTTACTACGTTACCTCACCGTCTCTGCCGTGTCAAACCGTGCGTCCCGGCCTGTCATGCTTCGTACGGATATCGCGCCGATGATCGCACGAAGCAGCGAACCACCGTGCGTGACCATCGGATTTGGCAGGCCGGCCGTCGTGGTCCCCCACGAACTCGCCCGGTTCCCCGCCGATCGCCTACCTTACCCGGTCGGTTTCGTCGCTCCAAATCGCCCTGCGGCGATCCGGCGGCCCCGCCCGGTACCGGACCCCCTGGGATCGTGATCCCCGACGCCTGGCATATAGCTGGCGCTCCGGCCTTCAGGGCTTTCGCCCTGTTTCGTCCGTTCCGCGCTGGCAGAGAGAAAGTTACGCGTCCCGGGGTTTCGACGTCAAATCGGGGGGTAGCGGGCCGCGTCACACCATTTACGGCCGGAGATCCCCGCAGCTCAGGGGATCACTGCCTGCTGCGGGCGGCGCGCCAGCCCCGTACGCCGAGCATACCCACGGCGCTGCCGATCGCCAGGGACGCCGCGATCAGCAGGGCATGGATCCAGAGGAACCCGGTGGGCGTCCCCTCGCCGACGACGCCGCCCACCCAGGCGCGGGGGTCGTTCCAGATGGCGACGGCGAACCGGGGCCAGATGACCCAGGTCCACCCGCCGACCCCGACGAGGAAGATCGCCCAGCCACGCGACAGCACCATGGTCGGCGAGTATGCCAGCGCGACGGGCGCACGGACGGCGGCGCGGCGGTCCACCGCGAAGGCCTGGCCCGCCCGCGTACCTCTTCGTCGAGGCGGTCGATCCTGCCGTCGGTTTCCCGGTGGGTGCCGCGCCGGCGACGCACCCACCCCCGCCCGGGTGATGGGGCTGACCGAGGTGCGACGCATCCTGGTCGAGGCCCGCCGGGTGATGGGGCTGACCCGGGCGTACCAGCAGGTGCGTCGTCGGGCCGAGCGCGGTCCGCCGGGTCGCGGGCACCCAGGCCTGACCCATCTTGGAGGGTTACAGGCGCACGGGTCGCTGCCCGACCCCGTCCCGGGCGACGACGTCACCGGGCGGAGACGCCGCCGACCGGCGCTCGGCGCGGAAGCGCGACGGGGGCACCGAGTAGTGGGCGAGGAACGCCTGCCGCAGCGACTCGGTGGAGCCGAAACCGCACCGCCGCGCGACCGCGGACAGGGCAAGCGCGGTCGACGTCAGCAGGTGCGCGGCGGCCTCCGTGCGCGCCCGGCGCACGTACTGGGCGGGCGTGGCGTGGGCGTGGGCGAGGAAGAGTCGGGACAACTGCCGCTCGCTGACCCCGGCGAGCCGGGCCAGGGCAGCGGTGCTCAGATCGTCGGCGAGGTGGCTGGCGATGTGGTTGCGGGCCCGGCGCACGACGAGGTCGTCGGTCGAGCACCGGGCCAGGAACATGCTCAGTTGTGCCTGGGTGCCGGGGCGTTGCAGATAGGCGACCACGCCCAGCGCGACGCCGCGCGCCAGCGCCATGCCGTGATCCTCCTCGATGAAGGCCAGGGTGAGGTCAAGGGCGCTGGTGACGCCGCCGGAGGTGGAGACGTTGCCGTCGCGGATGTAGATCGGCTCCGGGTCGACGGCGACGTCGGGGTAGCTGCGGGCGAGCTGTTCGGCGTACATCCAGTGGCTGGTGGCTCGGCGGTTGGCCAGCAGGCCGGCCTCGGCCAGCACGGTCGCCCCGGTGCAGACCGACGCGACCCGGCGGGCCAGCGCCGCCAGCCGTCGCACGTGGCCGGTCACGTGCGGGTTGGCCGCCGCCCGCGCGTGACCCAGGCCGCCGGAGACGACCAGCGTGTCGAGCGGGGCGTTGAACCGCTCCAGCGTCTCCTGGGCGTGCAGCCGCAGCCCCGAGTCGCAGGTGATGTTGTGCCCGCCCGGCGTGGCCAGCATGATCCGGTACGGCGGGTCCGCGCCGATGCGGTTGGCGATGTCGAAACTGGAGCTGACGCAGGCGATGTCGATGAGTTCCGCCTCGTCGTAGCCGACGATCAGGACCGCCCTCTCCCGCATCACCTCACCCTACGGGAAGAGATCGATCACAGCTTTCAGTGTCGCCATGCGTCGGCAACCGGTGATGGCCATCGACGAGACGCGGGCGTGGCTCGCCGAGGTCCTGCCCGACGCCGACCGGCTCCGGGTGGAGGCGATCGACGGTTGCCGGGTCATCTGCGCCGCCGGCCCGGACGGGCTCGAACGCCGACTGGACGGGGCGCTTTCCGGGCCGGCCATGTTCTGGGCGATAGACCTGGCCGGCTTCGTCGCGGTGAACGTGCTGCTCAGCCCGACGCCCGCGATGGCGCTGGCCAACAGCAGCATCAGCTTCCTGGATCCGGCCGAGCCCGGCGTCCTGCGCGTCGCCGCCGAGGTGGGTCGAAGTCGAACGCCCCGTCCAGGTACCCGCCCCGGGTGACCATGCCGTCCCACTCGCCGCCGAACGCGGCACGCCGGTCGGCCGGCAGGTCGCCGGCGAGGTCCCGGGCGTGCAGGATGGCCGATCAGTACGCGTCGAGGTCGGCCACGCCGCCCGGCGCGCGGACGGCCATCCCGACCACGGCGATCGGTGTGCCCACTACAGGACCCGGTGCATCCAGCCGTGGGTGTCCTCGGCCCGGCCGTACTGGATGTCCAGCAGGTGGGTGCGGAACTGCCGGGTGTACTTGCCGGGGGCGCCGTCGCCGACCGGGGCGGAGAACTCCTCGCTCCTGAACCCGATGATCGGGGTGATCACGGCGGCGGTGCCGGCCGCGAACGCCTCCGTGACGGTCCCGTCGGCGAGCCCGTCGCGGATCTCGTCCATGCCGATCGACCGCTCCACCGGGTCGAGGCCGTGCTCGGAGGCGAGCGCCAGCACGCTGTCACGGGTCACCCCGTCCAGGATGGTGCCCAGGCTCGGGGTGAGGAGCTGCTGGTCGCGGGTCACGAAGAACACGTTCATGGTGCCCGACTCGTCGATGTCGCGCCGCTGCTCGCCGCCCAGGTAGAGCACCTGCTCGCAGCCGTGCCCCAGCGCCTCGCGCTGGGGGGCCAGGCTGGCGGCGTAGTTGCCGCCGCACTTGGCCGCCCCGGTGCCGCCGATCGACGCTCGGCTGTACTTCGTGGAGATCCACAGCGTCACGCCCGTGACGCCGTTCGGGAAGTACGACCCGGCCGGGCAGGCGATCACGCAGTAGGTGACCTGCTGCGCCGGGCGCACGCCGAGGAACGCCTCCGAGGCGAACATGAACGGGCGCAGGTACAGGCTCTGCTCCCCGCCGTACGGGGGCACCCAGGCCTCGTCGGCGCGGACCAGCGCGGCCACGCTCTCGATGAAGGTCGCCTCGTCCAGCTCGGGCAGGACCATCCGGTTGGCGGACGCGGCGAACCGGCGCGCGTTGAGGTCGGGCCGGAACAGCCACACGCTGCCGTCGGCGCGCCGGAACGCCTTGAGCCCTTCGAGGATCTCCTGCGCGTAGTGCAGGACGGCCGCGCCGGGGTGCAGGGTGAACGGGGCCAGCGCGGTGACCTGGTGGTCGTGCCAGCCCGCGTCCGGCGTCCACGCCACGGTGACCATGTGATCGGTGAAGTGTCGGCCGAACCCGGGATCGGCGAGAATCGCCTTCCGCTTCTGCGGGGGAGTCGGGTGGTCGGTTCGCCTCATCCGGAACTCGGCGATCATCAGGGCTCTCCTCAGGACGGTGGCTCGGTGAAGACGGCGACGCAGTTCTGCCCGCCGAAGCCGAAGGCGTTGGTGAGGGCAGTCCGCACGGGCAGCTTCCTGGCCTCATGGCCTGCCGGATCGCGGCGGCGGCGGGCGCGCCGCCCGGGGCGGGCGCGCCGCTGGCGCAGGCCAGCGCATTGGCGTTGACCGGCCCGTGCGCGCCGAGGTCGATGGCGATCTCGCAGGCCGGCATGTTGGTCAGGGAGGACGGCACGAACTGGGCGCTGGGCGCGGACGGCACGGGCGAGACGAGCCGGCGGGTGGCCGCCTCGACGGTGTCGAAGCCGGCGACCGCCGCGTTCACCACCACGCCGATCCGGTCGGCGTTTCGGGGTCGACGGTCAGGCGTGCGTCGGCGACCGCCTCCCGGGCGGCAACGACCGCGAATTGGCTGAACCGCGCCATCCGGCGGGCCCGCTCCGGGGTGAAGTGGGCCGCAGGGTCGAAGCCCCGCACCTCGGCGGCGATCCGGGTAAGAAGGTCACCGGCGTCGAACGCGGTGATCGCGCCGACACCGGACTTGCCGGCCAGCAGGCCGTGCCAGGTGCTGTTTCGGTCGAGGCCGAGCGGCGTGACGGCACCGATGCCGGTGACGACGACGTTGCCCCCTACCATCCCGTCACGGCCCCACTTCTCAGGCATCGAACGGCCCACCGCACACTATCAATCGTCGTGACCGCGCGGCAGTTGTCGCCACGGCGCTGGCCTCCTGCGCTTCTCATGTCGGGTGCCCCGATCCGTGCGCGACGACGGGCACATCCCGCCAGGCGTCGGGGCCGGTGCCGGCGGGCGGGGCCGCCGCGCAGGCGACGTACTCGTCGGGCGCGGCCACGCCGGTCCAGCCGGGCAGCAGGTCGAGCACGCGCCGGTGCAGCTTCTCCGGCGCGGCGGACGCGTCGGCGACGTACGCCGTCAGCGTGGCGGCGCCGGAGGCCCGGCACAGCCCTCGAATCGCGTCGAAGATCGCGAGCGGGGAAGACCCTCCACCCGCGAAGCCTGAATCGACCAGGTGGGGCCGGACATCACCTGACTACAGCGCCTGCCGCCACTGGCCGGCCCCAGCCGGGCCTCAGGGCTTGCGAGCCACCCCGCCGACGATGGTGTGGTAGGTGGTGGTCTGCCGAGGGATCTCCTCGGCGTCCGGATGCCACTCCGCCAGCGGGACCAGGCCGGGCGGCAGCAGCTCCAGGTCGCCGAAGAAGCCCATGATCTCCTCACGGGTGCGCCATCGGCCGGTGCCGAGCGTCTCGTTGAAGACCTTCTCCACCGCCCGCGCCCGCTGCGAGACCTCCGGCTGGGCCTCGCCCGGATCGTGGAAGTGCGAGATGGCCAGGTAGCTGCCGGAGGGCAGGGCGGCGATGAGCCGCCGGGCGACGCCCAGCGGGTCGTCGTCGTCGTTCAAATGGTGCAGTATCGCCAGGAGCAGCAACCCGACCGGCTGGTCGAAGTCGATCAACTTCTGTTCGTTGAGCTGTTCCAGCAGTTCCTCCGGCTGCCGGACGTCGGCCCCGATCACGGTGGTGGTCCGGGCGTCCGAGAGCAGAGCCCGACCGTGCGCGAGGGCCATGGGGTCGTTGTCCACGTAGACCACCCGGGCATCCGGGTCCACCCCGTGGGCGATCTCGTGCACGTTGCCCTGGGTGGGCAGCCCGGAGCCGAGGTCGAGGAACTGCCGGATGCCGGCTTCGGCGGCCAGGTACCGGACGGCGCGACGGAGGAAGGCACGGCAGGCATGACCTGCCTCCTGGCCGTCCGGCGTCACCTGCATCGCCATCTGGGCGGCCTGCCGGTCGACTGCGAAGTTGTCCTTGCCGCCGAGGTAGTAGTCGTAGACCCGGGCGATGCTGGGCCGGGTGGTGTCGACGCCCGGCGGCGCCACCTTCTCGCTCGTCAACGCTTCGATCCCTTCGAACACGGCCATTGTTGGTCACACTATGGCGGGGGAGACCACGACACTCATGGCTGCCGAACCGACGCCGGCCCACGAAAGAAGACCGGATGTGCACTGAGGGTAGATGAGCGAGCCCCGAACGTCGATTCCGCGAGCGCCTGACCGACAACCGCAGGGTACGTGGCAGCCCATTCCAGCCATTGACGCAATAGGTAGTGGCGCGGAGGAGCAGGCCTTCGGGCCTTCGTGATGTTCGAACGGGTGAAACGGGTTCGACTCCATGGCCAGTTGTGGAACCCACGAAGCGATCAGGCTGTTTCAGGTGGAACGTCGCGCGGCCCGGCGGTGCATCGCCACCGGGCCGCGCGACGGACGGAGTCGCGGTCGGTGCTAGGGAGTGGCGATGTCGAAGCGCCGGACGGTGACGGCGCCGCCGAGCGCCTGGGTGGCGTAGTTGAAGATCCCGAACCGGTAGCCCATGAAGAACTGCCAGTCGCTGTTCAACGTGAACGCCGGCCCGAGGACGGTGAAGTTCACCCCGTCGGTGCTGTACGAGAAGCGGGCCTGTCGCCCGGAGCCGGGCCGGATGTCGGCGTTGATCCGTAGCCAGATCCGGCCGCCCGAGATGTTGGCACTCGCCTGCTCGACGCCGGTTCCGACGGTGTTCCAGCTCCCGGTGCTCATGGTGAGGCCGTTTGTCATCACCACCCTGGTCGTGCCGTTGTCGCGTTTGACGCCGATCCATGCCGACGAGTCGCGCAGCATGGCGAGCCCGGCTCGGTCACCGTTGGCCATGGTCGAGTAGTCGAGTTCGATTGTCCCGGTGGAGCTGGGGCCCTGGATGCGGTGGGTGACGGTGTTCCGGGCCGAGTAGAGGTCGTTCGTCACCGTCGCGGTCTGCAACCGCAGCCCGTTGTTGACGCTGTACCTGCCGGTGTCCGGGTTGTGGTTCCACTCCCACCGGTGCCCGAGGGTGGGCCCGGTGAAGGTTTCCGGACCAATCATCGGCTGCACCGTCCGGGACGTGGTGATGTTCGGCTTGGGGTAGTTGACCCCCCACCGTCCGTTGACGGTCTGGACGACCGGCCATCCGTCGGCGGTCCAGGTGATGGGTGCCAGGGTCGGCATCCGGCCACCCGGGTAGGCGTCGGTGAACGCCATGTAGTACCAGTCGCCGTTCTGGGTCTGCACCAGGCCGCCCTGGTGCGGGACCCCGCCACCGGAGATCGGCCCGGGCAGGTCCAACAGCACCTGACGCATTTCGTACGGCCCGAACGGCGAGCTGGACTTCAGCACGTACTGGCCGTTGGCCGGGCGGGTCAGCCAGATGTAGTAGCTGCCGTTGCGCTTGTAGAAACGCGCGCCCTCCAGCGTGCCGACGCTGGCCGGCGTGGAGAAGACCTGCTGCGTGCGGACCTGGGACAGCCCGTCCGCCGACAGCTGCGCCACGCTGATGTTCCCGTTGCCGTACGCCACGTACATCGTGTCGTTGTCGTCGATCAGCAGGCCCGCGTCGTAGTAGCAGTTGTTGATCTGTGCGCGCTTCTGCCAGTTGCCGTCCACGGCCGCCGACGTGTACACGTACGTGCGGTTGAACTCGACGCAGCCGACCCAGTAGTAGGTGCTGTTGCTCGGCCGGTAGTTGAACGCCGACGCCCAGATCCCCTTGACGTAGGCCCGCCCGCCGGTGAGGTTGTAGGCGTTGGACCCGAAGTCCAGGTTCGGCACCGAGTGGCCGGCATACTCCCAGTTCACCAGGTCGTAGGAGCGCAGGATCGGCGCGCCCGGGGAGTAGTGCATCGTCGAGGCCGAGTAGTAGTAGGCGTCGCCCACGCGGATGATGTCGCCGTCGGCGAAGTCCTGCCACACCACCGGGTTCGTGAACTGCCCTCCGCTGGGCGGCGGCGTGGTGGGGGTGGTGCCGCCGATGGGCACGAGCTGCCACTGCTGGTTGTTGCCACCCCAGTCGCTGTACTGCACGATGTTTCCACCATCAGCCGTCGACGCGTTCTGCACCTCCACGGCCTTGTTGCTGTTCCGGTTGATCAACCGCACGTAGCCACCGGCCGAATCAGCCAACCGGAACTGCTGATTCGTCCCGTTGCCGTCACTCCACTGCACAATCGACGCACCATCGGCCGTCGAAAAGTTGTACACGTCCAGCACCTTGCCGGAATGCCTCGACCGCAACCGGTAGTACCCACCACCAGAATCCACGAACTGCCACTGCTGCCACGCCCCGTCGTTACGCGTCCACTGCGTGATTCGCGCCCCGTCGCCCGTAGCCTGGTTGTACACATCCAACGCCTTGCCACTGTTGCGATTCACCAGCACATACCAGGCGCTGGTATCCACGGTCGCCGCCGACGCCACTGGCGGAGCAACCACGACGGCCAGACCACCGGCCAACGCGGTCACCATCGCCACCAGTGCCACCAACCACCTCCGGCGGCGGGGCGGCTGGGACGCCACTCCGATCGGCCGGGCAGACGCGAGCGAACCCATCGATCAGCTCCTATCAGTATGGATTTGTTAGCGCTAACATCCCGACGCGAGAGGCACTGCGGCGCGCGGACTTCGATCACCTCCGATGAGAAACATCGAAGACAAGCGATGTTACTGGACTGTTTCGCCGGGTTCAAGGGCGGCGGACCCCGCCGCCGGCAGCGATACCCCGCACGGCCGGTCGCCGCAGGTGGATCGGGGTGACCGACCCTCGCCCCCGACTCGATCCCCTGGGGCGGGGGTTGCGCTGCCGACACGCAGAGCCACGGCCGATCCGACTGGCGACGCCGTGCTGCGCAGACCGCCACGCCGGGCCCAAAAGCCATGAGGATCGCTCACATGACGCAGACCGTCGCCTGGAGTCCACGGCCGGTCCACCATCTGATCGAATCGACGAGCGTCTTAACAAGTAGTTTCCGGACCATCGCGCAAATCAGCGGTGCGGAACCCATGCGGTCCGACGGCTCCTCACTTATGCTGCCCAATACTTCGTCATTCCGACCAGAGCCGTCACCGCACCACCCCGCAACCGCCAACGACGGCAGGCCCGCTCGCCGATCGGAGCCCCCATGCCCCTACGTGCCACCGCCACCGCACTGGCCAGCCTCTGCCTCGCCCTGCCCGCCGCCGTCCCGGTGGGCGCCGCCGCCTCGCCCCCACGGGTCGTTCCGGCCCACGGTGTTAACGATCACATCGGGGCCGATCGGGCCATCGGCACCCTGGCGGGGCCGCCCGGGGCTCCACCCGGCGTATGCCCGTCCGGCGCTGGCCACGGCCCGCCCCTGCCGGCCACGTCGGTCGCGGCCACGAAGATCCGCAGTGGGTTCTCGTTCCTCGAAGGGCCCGTCTGGCTCGCCGACCGGGGCTACCTGCTGATGTCCGACATGGGCGCGGCCACCGGGCCGGAGAACGTCCAGCCGTCGACGATCCGGCGGTTCACGCCACCGGCGACCTTCGACGCGTTCATCGCCGACTCGGGCAGCAACGGGCTCGCGCTCAGCCCCGACGCGCAGCAGCTCGTCGCCGCCACGCACGACCGGCGCAGCGTCTCGTCGTACCGGATCGACGACCTGACCCGTGGTGTCGTCGCCTCCGGCTACCAGGGCCGGGCGTTCAACTCGCCGAACGACGTGGCAATCCGCTCGGACGGCGTCGTCTACTTCACCGACCCCAACTTCCAGCGCGGCGGTCGCCCGGACCAGATGAACGGGCGTACCAGCGTGTTCCGCGTCTCGGGCGGCCAGGTGTCGCTGGTGGACGACACGCTGCGACAGCCCAACGGCATCGCGCTCTCCCCGGACGGCACCACCCTCTACGTGGGCGCCTACGGCGAGAACAAGATCTACCGGTACGCCGTCCGGGCCGACGGCGGCACCGGCTCCCGCAGCGTGTTCGTCAACTACGTCGGTGGCCCGGACGGCGCCACGATCGACTGCGCCGGGAACGTGTACTGGGCGTCGGGCTTCGACGGCCTGGTCCACGTCTACTCCCCCACGGGCACCCAACTCGGCACGATCCGGGCCGCCTCCTCCGGCACGACCAACGTGGCGTTCGGCGGGACCGACCGGCGGACCCTCTACGTCACCTCGGGCCCGAGGAACGACTCCGGCCTGTACAGCGTGCGGCTCAACGTGCCCGGCTACCCGTACTGACCGCCAGGTTCCACAGGCAGGGACGTATCGCGTGCGAACCCGTCCCCTCGCCACCCTCGGCGAGTAGACACCGGCCCGGCGCACCGCCGGGCCGGGCCCACACCACCATCCTCGGCGACGTCGCCGACAACCCGTACCCAGATCGGAGACCATGCCCGTGAAGCGTCTACTCAGGGCGGTGGCGGCCGCCGCGGTCGTGCCACTGCTCGCCATGACGGTGCTGATGACGGCACAGCCGGCCGCGGCGGCATCGCTTACCCAGGTCACCAACTTCGGCAACAACCCGAGCAACCTCAACATGTACCTCTACGTGCCCGACAACGTCGCGCCGAAGCCGGCGTTGCTGGTGCTGATCCACTACTGCGGCGGATCCGGGCCAACGATCTTCAACGGCAACGGTCGCGACTACGTCACCGCCGCCGACCGGTACGGCTACGTCATCGTGCTGCCGGAGGTCACCCGGAGCAGCAAGTGCTTCGACGTGTACTCGCCACAGGGGCTGCGGCGCGGCGGCGGAAGCGACTCGGACGGCATCATCTCCATGGTCAACTATGCCAGGCAGCGGCACGACGTCGACCCGGCCCGGGTGTACGTCAGCGGGTTCTCCTCCGGGGCGATGATGACCAACGTGATGGCGGCGCAGTACCCGGACGTGTTCGCCGCAGGATCGGCGTTCAGCGGGGTGCCCGCCACCTGTTTCGCGACCGGTAGCAGCACCAACACCTGGAACAGCCAGTGCGCCGGCGGCCAGCTCACCAAGACCGCCCAGCAGTGGGGCGACGCCGCCCGCGCGATGTATCCCGGCTACACCGGCCGGTATCCCCGGATGCAGTTCTGGCACGGGACCACCGACACCACGCTGTCGTACGTGAACTTCGGCGAAGAGATCAAGCAGTGGACCAACCTGCACGGGCTGAGCCAGACCCCGGTGTTCACCGACCGCCCGCAGTCGAACTGGACCCGTACCCGGTACGGCGACAGCGGCACCCGGGCGACGATCGAGGGCGTCAGCATCAGCGGGGTGGGACACGAGCTGCCGCAGGCCGGTCAGATCGCGTACGCCATCTCCTTCCTCGGCCTCGACGGCGCCCCCACCACGCCGACACCGTCGCTGACGACACCGCCGCCGACGGCCGGGGTCGCGGTGGTAGGGAACCAGTCGGGCCGCTGCCTGGAGGTGCCGAACGCCAGCACCACCAACGGCGTCCAGACGCAGCTGTGGGACTGCACCGGCGGCACCGCCCAACGCTGGACCCGCACCGCGAGCAGGCAACTCCAGGTGTACGGCAGCAAGTGCCTCGACGCCAGCGGCGCGGGCACCAGCAACGGCACCCAGGTGATCATCTGGGACTGCCACGGCGGCGCGAACCAGCAGTGGAACGTCAACGCCAACGGCACCATCACCAACGCCCAGTCCGGGCTCTGCCTGGACGCCAACGCCGCAGGCACCGCCAACGGCACCAGGGTCATTCTCTGGTCCTGCAACGGCCAGGCCAACCAACAGTGGACGCTGCGGAGCTGAGGGGACCCCGCGCTACGGGTGTGGCACGGTGAGCGAGGGCGACGACGCCAGCGCGCAGAGTCGCGCTCTGGCCGGCGGTCCTCGGTTCCCACCGCGCCCCAGCCGCCTCCGCCCGGGCGTCTCCTTCCGTCGTGGGGAGGCAATCGACGCGGGATGGCATGATCCCTGGGGTGACCAGCAGTTCCGCCGAATCCCAGCGGCTACGCGACCTCGCGCGGCTGCGGCGGGTCCGCGACCGGATCGACCGCGAGTACGCGCAGCCGCTGGACGTCGAGGCGCTCGCCCGGGGCGCAAACATGTCGGCCGGGCACCTCAGCCGCCAGTTCCGGCTCGCCTACGGCGAGTCGCCGTACTCCTATCTGATGACAAGGCGCATCGAGCGCGCGATGGCGCTGCTACGTCGCGGCGACCTCAGCGTCACCGAGGTCTGTTTCGCGGTCGGCTGTGCGTCACTGGGCACCTTCAGCACCCGCTTCACCGAGCTGGTCGGCATGCCGCCCAGCGCCTACCGGCAGCGCGCCGCGCGCAGCACGGTGGGGCTGCCGGCCTGCGTGTCGAAGCAGGCGACCAGGCCGGTCAGGATGCGGCGCGGCCAGCCGCCGGGCTGATCCACCTGGCGGCGCGGTACGCGTCGCCGGGCGGGTCAGCGTGACGTCCCGGCGAGCAGGCCGTCGATCTGGCCCACGGCCTCGCGCAGGCCCTCTTCCATGCCCATGTTCACCATCTGCTCAAGCTGCTCGGCGTCCACGAACCGGCTGACCAGCTTCATCCGCGTACGGCCACCGTCCGCCTCCAGCGTGACGACGGCACGCGTCGGCCGGTCGGCGTCGGTCGGGTTGGCGTTCTCGTCCGAGAAGCCGTCGTCGAACTCCAGCCGGTGCGGCGCGTCGAGCGCCGTGATCCGCCACCAACCACGCGCCTTCTCGCCTTCCGGGCCGGTCATGTAGTAGTGGGACCAGCCCCCCACCACGAATTCGTGCTGCTCGAACGTTGCCGGCCAGGTCGGCGGCCCCCACCACCGCTCCAGCTGGCGCGCGTCCGCCCACACCTGCCAGACACGCTCGATTGCGGCGTCGAACTCGGCGACGAGGGTCAGCGTCAACGCCTCGATGTCCTTCTGGGTGCTCGTCACGGGCATGGTTCGGTTTCCCTTCTTCTCAGTCTTCCGCGAGTAGCCGATCGATGCGGGCCACACGTTCCCGCCAGATCTCCTCGTACGCGCCCAGGAGCCGGGCTGTCCGGCGGAGCACGGCCATGTCCGCGTGCACGATCTGCTCCCTGCCCCGCCGCTCCTTGGTGACGAGCGAGGCCCTTTCGAGCACCGCGATGTGCTTCTGCACCGCCGCGAAGCTCATCGGATAGTGCCGGGCGAGCGCCGAAACGGACTCCGCGTGGCGAATCACCCGTGCGATGATGTCGCGCCGGGTGCCGTCCGCGAGGGCGTGGAAGATCCGGTCGGCATCCTCCTCGGCCATCACTCCTACAACCATGTGGTTGCACGTTAGCGGTGACCCGGGGCCGCCGCAAGCAGCCCGCCCGTCGGGACGGGAGCCCACCACGCCTCTGTTAGGGTCGATTTCGTGCCAAGCCTCGATGTCATCACCGAACGGTCGGATCCGGCCGTGCAGCGAATCATCGACGTCACCAAGCACTCGCGGTCCGTTGTCCGCACCGTGCTCATCGAGGATGCCGAGCCGCTCGTGGAGGGCATGCGCGCGGGGCTGGAGTTCATCGAGGTCTACGGGGTGGAGACCAGCCCTCTCCCGAGCGAGGTGCTCGCCGCCTGCCAGCAGCGGGACATCCCGGTCCGCCTGGTCGGGTCCCCGATCATGAATGACCTGTTCAAGACGGACAAGAAGCCCAAGGCATTCGGGATAGCCCGGGTCCCGAGGCCGTGGAGCTTCGACGAGCTGGCCCGCACGACCGGCGACATCATCGTCTTGGACGGCGTGAAGATCGTCGGTAACATCGGTGCCATCGTGCGTACGTCCTTCGCGCTCGGTGCCGCCGGCATCGTGCTCGTGGACAGTGACCTCGCCACCATCGCGGACCGACGCCTGGTCCGGGCCAGCCGAGGCTACGTCTTCTCGCTGCCGATCGTGCTCGCGTCCCGGGCCGACGCCATCGCCCACCTCCGGCGCACCGGCATCCCGCTGGTCGCCTTCGACACCGAGGGCGACCTCGCGGTCAGCGAGCTGCGCGACGCCGACGAGCAGCTCGCCCTCCTGCTCGGCAGCGAGAAGACCGGCACGTCACGTTCCTTCGAGAGCATCGCCAGCCACTCGGTGTCGATCCCCATCAACCCGGCGGCGGAGTCGCTCAACGTCTCCGTCTGCGCCGGGATCGCACTCTACGAGCGCCGGCACTGGAACCTCGCCGACCGGCGCTCGCCGCACGCGCCACGGGCCGACCGGCCGGCCGCCGGGCGCGGCACCGGAAGGCCCGCCCGGTCGGCGTACCCGGGCCGCCGGAGCCGCTGACCCGGTGGAAGCCGGCTGCGGCAAGGGCGACTACTCCCCTCGGGGCACCTGGTCCTTGACGTCGTCGTAGCCGACCTTCCCGGGTGCCGCGACCGGCGCGTAGATCACCCGGATCACGCCCGTCGGGAACACCTCCGTCGCCGTCACTCGCAGGTGGTACGGCGCGTCGCCGTCGTCGAACAGCTTGCGCCCCTTGCGCGCCGCCACCGGATGCACCAGCAGACGCAGCTCGTCGACCAGCCCCGCGGCGAGCAACTGCTGCACCACGGAGATCGATCCCGGAATGAGGATGCCCCTGCTGCCGGCATCGGCCTTGAGCGAGGCGACGGCATCGAGGAGGTCGCCCTTGATCAGCTCGGAGTTGCGCCAGGAGAACTCCAGCGACTGGCGGGAGACGACCACCTTCCGCACGTCACCGAGTTGCTTGGCGAACGGCGCGTCGTCCCCGCCCTGGGCCTCGCGGTCGGGCCAGGCTCCGGCGAAGCTGTCATAGGTCGGGCGTCCGATGAGCAACACGTCGGCGCTGTCGTAGTCCTCGCTGACGGCGCGACCCATGTCCTCGTCGAAGTACGGAAGGTGCCAGTCGGGGTCAATCTCGGCGACCCCGTCGGCCGAGATGAACAGCGTGGAGATGACCTTTGCCATCGGAGTGCCCCCTTCGGGTCAGGTGATGCCGACAGATGGACCGGGGCAGCATCGCAAACTCATCGGCCGGACAGGCCAAGCCCGGCCGCTCGGCCAGGCACGACGGTCGGGGCGTGGGTCCGCCGGGGGTGCGGGTCGCGCACGGGCCCCGGGCCGCCGGCGCGTTCAGTCCTTCAACGGGTACGGGATGAACGTGCTGCGGTTCTCGTCCAGGTCGAGCTGGCCGCTGATCGGCGCGGCGGCGCGCTGCGGGCAGGTCATCCGCTCGCAGGTCTTGCAGCCGGGGCCGATCGACGTGGTGGCGTCGGCCGCGTACAGGTCGATACCGGCGGAGTAGACCAGCCGGTCGGCGTGCCGGGTCTCGCAGCCGAGCCCGATCGCGTAGACCTTGCCGGGTTGGTTGTAGCCGCCGTGGTGGCGGGTGATGGTCCGGGCGATCCACAGGTAGCGCTGGCCGTCGGGCATCTCGGCGACCTGCACCACGACCCGGCCCGGCGAGCTGAACGCCTCGTATACGTTCCACAGCGGACAGGTGCCGCCGGTCAGCGAGAACGGGAAGCCAGAGGCGGACTGCCGCTTGGACATGTTGCCCGCGCGGTCGACCCGGACGAACGAGAACGGCACCCCACGCGCCCGGGGCCGTTGCAGCGTGCTGAGCCGGTGGCACACCGTCTCCCAGCCCATCGCGAAGTGCTGGGTGAGCAGGTCGATGTCGTACCGGTGCTGCTCCGCCGCGGCGAGAAAACGCTCGTAGGGCAGGATCAGCGCGGCGGCGAAGTAGTTCGCGAGGCCGACCCGGGTGAGGATCTGGGTCTGGACGTCGTCGAACCGCTCCTCCTCCACGATCTCGTCGATCACGTCGGCGAACTCCAGCAGCGCGATCTGCGCCGCCATCCGCATGGCCTCCTGCCCGGCCCGCAGCGACGTCGACAGGTGCAGGGTGCGCGTCTGCGGACGGTAACGGTGCAGCTCGTCGCCGAGCAGGGCGGCGTCGTCGCGGCGGACGTGGACGGCATGCCGCTGGGCGAGTCGGTCCTGTAGGGCGGACCGGACCTCGCCACGGCGCAGCCCGATGGTCGCGGCCAGCCGCTCTGCCGCCTCGTCCAGGTCCGGCAGGTAGTTCTGCCGCCGGTAGAAGAACTCGGTCACCCGGTCGTGCGGGCTGCGGCCGACCGTCTCCCGATCGCCCAGCAGCTCGGCGAGCTGCTCGTCCGCCTGCCGGTACCGACGGTGCAGATCGAGGACGGCCTCCGCGACCTCGGGCAGCCGGGTGGCCAGCTCGGTGAGATCGGCGACGCTCGGTCGGCCCGGGAGCGCCTCACGCAACCCGGCGACCAGTCGCGGTGTGTCCCGCGGGGCGAAGACGGTCGGATCGACGCCGAACACCTCGGTGATGCGCATCAGCACCGGCACGGTCAGCGGGCGCGAATCGTGTTCGATCTGGTTGAGGTAGCTGGGCGAGATGTTCAGCAGGCGGGCCAGGCGCGACTGGCTCAGCGCCCGGTCCTCGCGCATCCGGCGCAGCCGCGCACCCGCGAAGGTCTTGGTGATCGCCCCCACCTCCTCGCTGGTCTTTGGGCAGCCCAGCACCGTTGGCAGGGTGCAAATATACCCGTTCACAACTTCGCAAAAGGGGGGTGTGAACTTCTCAGAACTTGGCTTCTTCCGTCTCTCGACCCCGCCGCCACCGCCGTGTGACCGTTGGCGACACGCCGCTCCGGCGTCGCGTTCACGCCGCCACGGCACGACGCAGCGCCGGCGTCACCGAAAGTCGAGGGGACGACATCATGCAGAACGCCGTCGAGCAACTGCGTACCGAGTGGGAGACCGACCCCCGTTGGCGGGGAGTGCGGCGCAGCTACCGCGCGGAGGACGTGATCCGCCTGCGCGGGGTGATCCAGGAGGAACACACCCTGGCCCGGCACGGCGCCCAGCGGTTGTGGCGGCTGCTGCACAGCGAGGACTACCTGCACGCCCTGGGCGCGCTCACCGGCAACCAGGCCGTGCAGATGGTCCGGGGCGGGCTCAAGGCCATCTACCTCTCCGGCTGGCAGGTGGCCGCGGATGCCAACCTCGCCGGGCACACCTACCCCGACCAGAGCCTCTACCCGGCCAACTCGGTGCCTGCGGTGGTCCGCCGGATCAACAACGCCCTGCTGCGCGCCGCCCAGATCACCACCGCCGAGGGCGGCGAGGGCGGAACAGACTGGCTGGCACCGATCGTCGCCGACGCCGAGGCCGGCTTCGGCGGGCCGCTCAACGCCTACGAGCTGATGACCGCGATGATCGCGGCCGGCGCGGCCGGCGTGCACTGGGAAGACCAGCTCGCCGCCGAGAAGAAGTGCGGCCACCTCGGCGGGAAGGTGCTCGTCCCCACCGGCCAGCACATCCGTACGCTGGAGGCGGCGCGGCTCGCCGCCGATGTCGCCGGGGTGCCGTCGGTGGTCATCGCCCGCACCGACGCGCAGGCCGCCACGCTGCTCACCACTGACGTCGACGAGCGGGACCGGCCCTTCGTCACCGGTGAGCGGACCGCCGAGGGCTTCTACCGGGTGCGCAACGGGATCGAGCCGTGCGTCGCCCGCGGCCTGTCCTACGCGCCGCACGCCGACCTGCTCTGGATGGAGACCAGCACCCCGGACCTGGAGATCGCCCGCCGGTTCGCCGAGGCGATCAAGGACCAGTACCCGGATCAGCTGCTCGCCTACAACTGCTCGCCGTCGTTCAACTGGCGCAAACATCTCGACGACGCCACCATCGCCAAGTTCCAGCGGGAACTCGGCCACATGGGCTACAAGTTCCAGTTCATCACCCTGGCCGGCTTCCACGCCCTCAACTACTCGATGTTCGACCTGGCCCGTGGCTACGCCGCCGACGGCATGTCCGCCTACGTGGCGTTGCAGGAGCGGGAGTTCGCCGCCGAGCCGGCCGGCTACACCGCCGTCAGGCACCAGCGCGAGGTGGGCACCGGCTACTTCGACCTGATCAGTACGGTGCTCAACCCGGCCGCCGAGACCACCGCGCTGCGCGGTTCCACCGAGGAGGAGCAGTTCGCATGAGGTACGAGATCATCGGCCCGATGGCGGACCGGTTCGACGAGGTCCTCACACCCGAGGCGCTGGAGTTCCTGGTCGAGCTGGACAGCGAGTTCGCGGCTCGCCGGGTGGCCCTGCTGGACACCCGCCGGGCCCGCCGGGACCGGTACGCCACCGGTCAGCTACCCGACTTCCTCCCGGAGACGGCCGCGATCCGCGCCGACCCGACCTGGCGGGTGGCCCCGCCCGCGCCCGGCCTGGTCGACCGGCGGGTCGAGATCACCGGACCGACCGACCGCAGGATGACCGTCAACGCGCTCAACTCCGGTGCCCGGGTGTGGCTCGCCGACTTCGAGGACGCCACCGCCCCGACCTGGCACAACGTCGTCGCCGGGCAGCTCAACCTGATCGACGCGCTGGACCGGCGGATCGACTTCACCGACCCGCGCGGCAAGCGGTACGCCCTCGGCGACGAGCTGGCCACGATCGTCGTCCGGCCGCGCGGCTGGCACCTGGTGGAGAAGGGCATCGCGGTGGACGGGCGGCCGATCTCGGCCAGCCTGGTCGACTTCGGGCTCTACCTGTTCCACTGCGCCCGGCGGCAGCTCGACTCGGGCGCCGGGCCGTACTTCTACCTGCCCAAGCTGGAGGGCCACCGCGAGGCGCGGCTGTGGAACGACGTCTTCGTCTTCGCCCAGCAGCGGCTCGGCCTGCCGCGCGGCACCATCCGGGCCACCACTCTCATCGAGACGATCACCGCCGCCTTCGAGATGGAGGAGATCCTGTACGAGCTGCGTGAGCACTCGGCGGGCCTGAACGCCGGACGGTGGGACTACATCTTCAGCTTGATCAAGAACTTCGGGCAGTGGTCCGACTTCGTCCTGCCGGACCGCTCCGACATCACCATGACGGTGCCGTTCATGCGCGCCTACACCGAACTGCTGGTGGCGACCTGCCACCGGCGGGGCGCGCACGCCATCGGCGGGATGGCCGCGTTCATCCCCAGCCGGGATCCGCAGGTCAACGAGGTGGCCCTCGGCCGGGTGCGGGCGGACAAGCGGCGGGAGGCCGGCGACGGGTTCGACGGCTCGTGGGTCGCCCACCCCGGCCTGGTCGACACCTGCCGCGAGGAGTTCGACGCGGTGCTGGGCGACCGCCCCCACCAGCTCGACAGGCTACGGGACGACGTCAGCGTCGCCGCCGCCGACCTGCTCGCCGTCGACAAGACCCCGGGTCGAGTCACCGCCGAAGGGCTGCGCTCCAACATCGCGGTCGCGCTGCGCTACATCGACGCCTGGCTCGGCGGCGTCGGCGCGGTGGCCCTGTGGAACCTGATGGAGGACGCGGCGACCGCCGAGATCGCCCGCTGCCAGGTCTGGCAGTGGTTGCGTCACAGCACCCCACTGGCCGGCGGCGGCTGCGTGACCGACGATTCGGTCCGGTCGATCCTCGCGGAGGAACTGGCCGCGCTGCTGGCCGAACGTGCGGATAACGACCGGGAGCGCGCCGAGCGGGCCGCGCGGATCGTCGAGGACACCGCGTTCGGCGAGGAGCTGCCGGCGTTCTTCACCACCGGCGCGTACGCCCGGCACTTCGGTCCGCGCCGCCCGGTCACGGCTCCGGCAGCCGGTCGGTGACGCGGCGGGCTCGGCCGTGCGCCGAGCCCGCCGCTTCAGTGCCGTCCGGTCCTGGTCGTGATCAGCGTTGCAGGGTCAGCAGGCCCGGTCGGTACGGCAGGAGGCCGTAGTCGCCGCCGGAGTTGGGGGAACGGCCCTGGTAGAGCAGTTGGAGGTTGCAGGGGTCGACGGTCATGGTCTGGTCGGCGCTGGTGCGCAGCAGCTCACCGTGGCTGATGTCGTTGGTCCAGGTGGCGCCGCTGTTGGCCTTGCCGGCGAAGGGGTTGCTCTCCGTCGCGGCCTGCGGGGTCCACGAGCCGTCCAGGCTGGTGGCGGTGAACGAGCGGAAGTAGCGGCCCTGCGCGCCGATGGCCTCGACGATCATCAGGTAGCGGTTCTGGCCCTGGAGCTTGTAGACCTGGACCGCCTCGAACAGGTTGTTCGTGGTGTCGCTCATGATGGTGGTGTACGACGAGCCGAAGCTGCCCGGGAAGTTCCCGATGGGCATGCTGGCCCGGTAGATCTTGCCGTTGTCCCCGGCGAAGAACAGGTACATGTTCCGGTCGTCACCGATGACGGCCTGGTCGATGGGACCCGTGCCGGAGCCGGTGATGCTGCCGGAGAACAGCGTCTGCGGCGCGGACCACCCGTTGGGGTTGGTGGGGTCGCTCGACGTGCGGTAGGAGAACGCCGGCCCGCCCCACTGGTAGGCCAGCACCCAGATGTTCTTCGGGGCGTGGTAGAACAGCGACGGCGCGACCGTGGCGGAGGACATCGCGTTCTGGCTGGCCGTGGCCATCTCCGACCAGTTCGTGAACAGACTGAAGTTCATCGAACCCCACGACGTGCCGTAGTCGTGCGTGGTCGCGTAGACGAGCTGCTTGCCGTTGTACGGGGCGACCGTGAAGTCCTTCAACGACACCCAGCCCGACCTCGGCTGCGCCAGCACACCCGTGGACGACCACCGGTACGTCGACGGAAGGTTGCACGTGGTCGGCGGCGGGGTCGTCGGCGGCGGAGTGGTCGTCGGCGGGGTCGTCGGCGAAGTGGTCGGCGGGGTCGTCGGCACCGGGCTGCCGGTGCAGGCGACCCCGTTCAGCGCGAAGCTCGTCGGCACCGGGTTGCTGCTCGTCCACGAGCCGTTGAAGCCGAACGAGGTCGTACCGTTGGTCGCGATGGACCCGTTGTAGCCGACGTTCTTGGCGGTCACCGCCGAACCGCTCTGCGTCACCGTCGCGTTCCACACCTGGTCGACCCTCTGCCCGGCGCCGAACGACCATGTCAAGGTCCAACTTGTCAACGCGTCGCCCAGGTTCGTGATCGACACGTTGGCGCCGAAGCCGCCCTGCCACTGCGACGACACGGTGTAGTTGACCGAACAGCCCGCAGCCGCTGCGCCGGCCGGCACCGCCACGGCGACTGTCGCCGAGGCCAGCAACGCGACGCCCGCCGACACCACGCCGACATTTGCCGCTCTGGATCTAGCCATAATGCACCCTCCTGTTGGGATGGCGGCCAACGCATTTGTCGGGATCTTGTTATGTGAGCGTTAACAGCCGCGTCAGACATGTTACGGGAGCGCTCCCATGACCTCAACCTCCACCCGTCGACGGGTTTCGATCCCGGTCCACGAGTTCCGACTGATCCACGTCGATCCACGTCGCGCACCCTTGCGCGACCGCTAGTCAGTGCTACTATCTACCGGTAGTCAGCATCACTTAGTAGTCCGGAGGTTCCGTGGGCAGGCAGATGACGGAAATGCTCAAGGGCACGCTGGAGGGCATCGTCCTCGCGATCCTTTCCAGGCGTCCCGCGTACGGCTACGAGATCACGGCGTGGCTACGCGAGCAGGGCTTCTCCGACATCGCCGAGGGCACCGTCTACGCCCTGCTCGTCAGGGTCGAACAGAAGCGCCTTGTCGACGTGGAAAAGGTCCCATCCGAGAAGGGGCCCCCGCGCAAGGTGTACTCCCTCAACGCACAGGGCCAGGAGCACCTCGCAGAGTTCTGGAGGACCTGGGGCTTCCTCACCGAACGACTCGAACAGCTCCACAAGAGAGGCGAATGACCATGTTCGACACGGAAAGCGGCGGCCTCATCTCGAAGGTGATCGGCCCCAAACGGCGGTGGCGGGCGTACAAGGCGCGCGTGAAACAGCTTCCCCCGGCGTATCGCACGGCGGTCGACGCGATCGAGCGGTACCTGATGCACTTTGGGCCGTTGGACGGTGACAGCGCGGCTTCGCTGTTCGAGGACGTCGCCGACCTCTTCGAGCGGGCCGCGGCGGACGGGACACCGATTCGCGAAATCGTCGGAGAGAACCCGGCCGAGTTCGTGGAGGCGTTGATCGACAACTACGAGAGGGGCGGGTACGTGGCCCGGGAGCAGAACCGGCTGTCCCGCGCCATCGAACTCGCCGCCGGGGAAGACACCGGAAAGCTGGGGAGGTCCCGATGACGGCACAACCGGTCCCGGCGATCCGCGTGCAGGGGTTGAAGAAGTCGTACCAGCAGCTACACGTTCTGCGTGGCGTGAACTTCGACGTGGCACGGGGCAGCATCTTCGCCCTGCTCGGCTCGAACGGGGCGGGCAAGACCACGGTCGTGAAGATCCTGTCCACGCTGCTCGCGTCGGACGCGGGAACGGCCAACGTCGCCGGCTTCGACGTCGCCACGCAGGCGGCGGGCGTACGGCGCTCCGTCAGTCTCACCGGACAGTTCGCGGCCGTCGACGAGATCCTCACCGGGCGGGAGAACCTCGTGCTGGTCGCCCGGTTGCGACACCTCAAGAATCCGGGCAGGACGGCGGATGACCTGCTCGATCGCTTCTCGCTGACCGACGCGGGCGCGAGGAGGGTGTCGACGTATTCGGGTGGCATGCGCCGCCGCCTCGACATCGCGATGAGCCTGATCGGGAATCCGCCGGTGATCTTCCTCGACGAGCCGACCACCGGGCTCGATCCTCAGGCGCGCATCGACGTGTGGCAGGCCATCAAGGAACTCGCCGAGCAGGGCACGACGGTGCTGCTCACCACGCAGTATCTGGACGAGGCCGAGCAGCTCGCCGACCGGATCGCGATCCTTCACGAGGGTCGGATCATCGTGAACGGCACCCTGGCCGAACTCCGGCAGATGCTCCCGCCCGCCAAGGTCGAATACGTCGAGAAGCAGCCGACCCTCGAAGAGGTCTTCCTCGCCATCGTCGGTGCCGACGGTAGGGCCGGCGACGCGGCAAGGCCCACCGTCGACACGGACCAGTGAGGAACAACGATGACCAAGCACCACTTCGGCGACACCGTAGTCCTGCTCGGGCGGTCCCTGCGCCACATCACCCGCAGCCTGGACACCATCATCACGACCACGATCATGCCGATCGCGTTCCTGCTGCTGTTCGTCTACGTGTTCGGCGGCGCGATCGACACCGAGTCTGATTCGTACGTGAACTACCTGCTGCCCGGAATTCTGCTCATCACGATCGCGTCCGGCATCTCCTACACCGCGTTCCGGCTCTTCCTCGACATGCAGAGCGGCATCTTCGAACGGTTCCAGTCCATGCCGATCGCGCGGTCGTCCGTGCTGTGGGCGCACGTGCTGACCTCGCTGGTCGCCAATCTGATCTCGCTCGTGGTCGTCGTCGCCGCCGCCCTGCTCATGGGCTTCCGCTCGGGGGCGGGCGTGCTGGCCTGGCTCGCGGTCGCCGGCATCCTGATCCTGCTCACCCTCGCGCTGACGTGGATCGCTGTCATTCCCGGCCTCACCGCGAAGTCGGCGGACGGCGCGAGCGCGTTCTCCTACCCGCTCATCTTCCTGCCCTTCATCAGCTCGGCCTTCGTGCCCACCGACACCATGCCCGGCCCGGTGCGCGCCTTCGCCGAGAACCAACCCGTGACGTCGATCGTCAACGCGATGCGTGACCTGTTCACACAGCAGCCGGTCGGCACCGACATCTGGGCCGCCGTCGCCTGGTGCCTCGGCATCCTCCTCGTGGCGTACGTCCTCGCCATGAGGACCTACCGCCGCAGGATCTCCTAGTCACTTCGTCCGAGCAAGGCCCGGCGGCGAGGTGACGACCGGGCCTTCGGCGTACCCCTCGAAACGCCGCCGGGGGTGGGCGGCCGGCGGAGCTGCCGCGGTGCCGGACCGGCCGACGCGACCGTGCGAGCTATCGGCGGCTCCATTGCTGGTTCGTCTGGCCCGTGCAGGTCCAGAGGACGAGCTTCGTGCCGTTGCTCGTGCCGAGGTTGTACGGGTCCAGGCAGAGGCCGGACTGCACTCCGGTGATGGTGCCGTTGGCGTTGACGTTCCACTGCTGGTTCGTTCCGCCGTGGCAGTCGTAGATGGTGACCTGGGTGCCCGGCGAGGTGCCGTAGCCCGCGGCGTCGAGGCACTTGTTGCCGTAGACGGTCAGCGTCCTGCCGGACGTGTACGTCCACTGCTGGTTGGTGCCACCGTGGCAGTCCCACAGCTGCACCTGGACACCGTTGGTGGTGGAGTAGCCGGGGACGTCGACGCACCGGCCGGACGAGGTCCCCACGATCGCGGTGGTCTGTCCGGTACCGCTGCCCGGGTCGCCGATGCTGCCGGGTACCGACTGCAACGCGCTGTACCAGCGGGCGGCCATCTTGTCGTAGCCGCCGGACGTGGGGTGGATGCCGTCGATCAGGTCGGCGGTGGTGAGGGCGCTGTGCATGTCGACCAGGTGCACCCGCTTGCCGGCGTTCACCTTGCTCTGCACGATGCCGGGGATCGCCGCGTTGAAGGTGCGCACGGCCGCCGCCTGGTTGCTGTTGGAGAGCGGGATGATCTGCGCGACGAACACCTGCGCGGTGGGAACGGTGTTGGTGATCCGGTCGATCAGGGTGGAGAGCCGATTCGGCGCGGTGCTCACGTTGTAGTTCTGAAGGATGTCGTTGGTACCGATGTGCAGCAGGACGGTCTGCGGCCGTTGGGTGTTCAGCCAGCCCACGATGTTCGCGTCGATCTGGTCGATGCGCCAGCCGGGATGTCCCTGGTGGTCGTGGTCACCCAGGCTGGCCGGCCCGTTGAACTGCGACCCGACGAAGTCCACGGTGTACCGGCCGTTGGCGAGGCGCTGCCAGAGCCCGATGCGGTACCCGCCCGGCACCTGGGTGCCCTCGGTGATGGAGTCGCCGAGCGGCATCACCCGTACCCCGCCGTTGGACTCCGCGTTGGCCGGACCGGGCGATGTTGCCACCCCGGCGGCCACGACACCGAGCGCGGCGATCGCCGCGAGCCATCGTGCCCTCATTCGCAAGGATTCCTCCCATTGGATTGGTGAAGTTGGCCGCGCCGGCTCGATGGAGAACGCTCACTCGAAGCCGCCGCCACCGTCGCAGGACGGTGGGTGATCTGTCACCCTCCCGTGCCGGCGGCCGGCGCAGGTCGGGTTTCCCGCCACTCAAGGTCTGTGGCTGGTCACGGGCTGGTGCAGGTCAGCCGCGGGATGGCTGGCGCTCCGGTGCCGAGGAAGCCGAAACCCGTCGAGGCGGCCGGGGCGAGCGAGCCGTTGTAGGAGACGTTGCGTACGGTCGCGGTCGAGCCGCTGGTGCTCAGGGTGCCGTTCCAGACTTGGCTGATGCTCTGGCCGTTGCCCAGGTCCCAGCGGACGGTCCACCCGTTGATGGCGGCCCTGCCGGCGGTCACCGTGACCTCCCCCTGGAAGCCGCCGGACCACGAGTTGACGGTGCGGTAGGTCGCGGTGCAGGCGGCGCTGGTCGGCGGAGTCGTCGGTGATGGCGTCGTGGGCGTCGGGGGCGGCGGGGTGACGGTGGGCGGTGCCGTCGGCCCACCCGGTGGCACCAAGGGGCAGGTGGCGCTGTACCGCGAAACGCCCGTGCTGTCCGCCAGCGGGCAGAGGAACTGGGTGTAGCGCGTGTCGTTGTCCAGGAAGATCTTGAGCCAGGGAATCAGGATCCGCATCTCGGTGGGGTTCGGCCTGGTGAAGGAGAGGTGGTCGTTGCCGGCCAACTCCGCCCAGGCATGTTCCACCGTTGCGGGCAGCGTGTTGTAGATGCCCTGCACGTAGGAGGGCGTGACCGTGCCATCGTTCTGCCCCGAAATGAGCATGGTGGGGACCTGGGTGGTGGACATGTTCAAGCTGTTCCCCGGGGCGCCGGGCGCGAGGCCGACCGCAGACTTCAGCGACGGCCGCCGGAGGGCCGCCATGAGGGTCCCGGCCCCGCCTGCGGAGTGACCCATGACGCCCAGCCGGTTGGCATCGACCCGGTGACGCACCGGGCTGGACTGGGTTAGGTAGTCCAGCGCCGCGAGTAGCTGGGTCGCGCGGGCGTCGGCACCATCGGTACGGCTGTTGGTCTCGATCCCGAGCACCACGAATCCGAAGGACGCCAGCCAGGGCCCCATCCAGGCTTCCTCGTCGGCGAACAGGGCGGAATAGCCGGGGACGATTGCCACCGCACCCCAGGTGCCCAGGCTGGTGTCGGTCGGGTAGTAGACGTACCCGCCGTTGAAGCCGTTGCCCGCCGGCACGGTCGCCTGCGCCGTGGCGAACGGCCCCCGGGTGGCGGCCACGCTGGCCAGGGTCGGATCCGGACCCCGCTGGTACGGGTTGTCCGCAGCCTCCGCCGCGTACTGCGTCGTGATCGACATCGCCAGGCCGAGGATCACCGCGAGCCCGGCCGTCAGCCACTTGACGATGCCCGGCCGGGGCACGGGCGGCGTACGGTCCCCGGTTCCCGATGTCGGAAGCGCGTCTGCTGGCAGCGTCACTTCTGGCTCCCCCTTCGATCAGGCAAGGCCCGTACGCGGTGGTGGGAGGTGCCTGTCCAGGCCCGTCCATGACTTGTTCCTGGAGACGGGTACGGACCGGAGCCCGGCCGACGTGTCGAGCGATATGACGAATGTTATCGATCACATTACGCCCGTGTATCAACCTCGGTCAATTGGTTCCGATCGTCCCGCCC
>NZ_SMKJ01000632.1:0-570 GCF_004348615.1 Micromonospora sp. KC207 | reverse complement strand
CGCTGTCGGGTGAGCAGAAGGACAACGCCAAGGCCATCATCGAGGCCACCAAGAAGGCGGGCATGGACGAGCGGGCCGCCGTGGTCGCGATCGCCACCAGCCTGCAGGAGTCGAAGCTGGAGAACCTGGGTCACCTGGGTGACCGCAACGACCACGACTCGCAGGGCCTGTTCCAGCAGCGCCCGTCCTCGGGTTGGGGCACGGTCGAGCAGATCACCGACCCGGCCTACTCGACGACAGCGTTCCTGAAGGGTCTGAAGCAGGTCGACGGCTGGCAGGACATGCCGCTGACCAAGGCCGCCCAGACGGTGCAGGTGTCGGCGTACCCGGACCACTACGCCCAGTGGGAGAAGCAGGCCGCTGACCTGGTCGCCGAGCTCTGGAACAAGTGACACGCACAGAACACGCCGAGGGCCCCTTCCCGAACGGGGAAGGGGCCCTCAGCCGTGTCCGCACCACCACCGCCCGGCCTGCGGCCTGCCTTAGCCGACAGGCGAGGGTGTGGCGGTGAGCAGCTGCTCGTGCTGACCGGTGACGGCCGAGGCCGGGCGGTGGTGGTGCGGACACGGC
>NZ_SMKJ01000631.1:0-570 GCF_004348615.1 Micromonospora sp. KC207 | reverse complement strand
GCTTGAACGCCATCGCGAGGCCGGCGGCCTTGGAGCCGGGGCCTTTGGTGACCTTGGTGCGGTGCCGGACGGTGGCGAAGGTCGACTCGATCGGGTTGGTGGTGCGTAGGTGCACCCAGTGCTCGGCGGGGAAGTCGTAGAACGCGAGGAGTTCGTCGAGGTCGTTGACGACCTTGTGATGGCTTTGCCGAACTTGGCGCCGTAGGCGAGCTTGAACGCGGCGACCGCGCGGCGGGCGTGCTCGCGGTCCTCGGCGTTTCCAGATTTCGGCGAGGGCCTTCTTCGCCCCGGGATGGGCGGACTTCGGGAGGGCGCCGAGCACGTTGGCGATCTTGTGGAACCAGCAGCGCTGCTCCCGGCTGGTGGGGAACACCTCGCGCAGCGCGTTCCAGAAGCCGAGTGCCCCGTCGCCGACGGCCAGGATCGGGGCGCGCATGCCGCGTCGTTTGCAGTCGCGTAGCAGGTCGGCCCAGGACTCGGTGGACTCGCGGTAGCCCTCGGCGAGGGCGACGAGTTCCTTGCGGCCGTCGACGCGCACGCCGACCATGACCAGCAGGCACAGTTTCGCCT
>NZ_SMKJ01000630.1:0-593 GCF_004348615.1 Micromonospora sp. KC207 | reverse complement strand
GACCAGCGCCACCGCCCGGATCCCGCCGTGACCGAGCAGCCGAGCCTCGACCCCGAGCAGCAACCGCCGTTGCCGCTCATTCAGATGAGGCAGCAACGCGCCGAGCCGCGCCACGAGCTGACCACGCGCACCGTCCAAAATCGCCACCACAGTCCAACGAGGACACCGATCGAAAGCAACACGTTGTTTCTTGACGGGTCCGGTGCACCACGCACGTCTGCACGATCGTGCGCGGCCACACCGTCTCCACCGCCTCGGGCAGGCCCTTGAGCCCGTCGCAGACGAGCATGAGCACGTCGGCCACGCCGCGGTTCTTCAGCTCGGTCAGCACGTGCAGCCAGTGCTTGGCACCCTCACCGCCGTCACCGGCCCAGATACCGAGGATGTCGCGGTGCCCATCGACGGTGACCGCCATCGCCAGGTAGATCGGCCGGTTCGCGACCTGCCCGTCCCTGATCTTGACGTTGTGAGGTCGGGCCGCGGCGCGGTGTCGGTCTTTCGACCGGTCCGTTTCCGCGGCCCGCCTCCCGAACCGGACGTGCGGCTTTCACCGCATCCGGCTCTCCACAAGTCCCGGCGGGCCGGGCGTGATC
>NZ_SMKJ01000629.1:0-595 GCF_004348615.1 Micromonospora sp. KC207 | reverse complement strand
GATTCCGGTCGGGTTCGCGTCCACGAGATGCGCTCTTTCTGGGGGGAGCCGGACATCTCATGCTGCCGAGGTCGAGTGGCGAATCAGCCACTACTGGCACGAAGGTGAAGCAAACGTCCAGTGAGAGGGCGTTTGATAGGCATTCATGTTTCCGGTTTGCGGTGGTTTGCCGCTCGATCGTGGGTGTGCCTCGCCGACTCCACGCCCACGCGGGCCGGAATGCCCCGATTTCAACTGCACGTGCTCAGCCTCGCCACGCGCGGCGAGAGCAAAGCGGACTTTTATAATTCAGACGGAACCACGGGAGTATTTCTACTTTAAGAGGGCACCGCACGGCCATGATCGGCGGGAAACGAATCAGCTGATGTCAGTGCGAAAGCCACATAAGACGTACAACGCAAAACACCCTTAGAGCGTGTTTGAGAAGGTCTGTTGTGGACGGCGTGGCGGCATGACTTCCACCGGCGGGACGGGCAGGGTAGCGCGGTGTCTGTTCGCCGTGGCTACCCCTCCGACCTGACTGACACCCAGTGGGCGCTGATCGAGCCGCTGTTGCCGGAGCCGAACACGGACGGCCGCAGGGAGAAGCACCCGC
>NZ_SMKJ01000065.1:0-26240 GCF_004348615.1 Micromonospora sp. KC207 | reverse complement strand
ACGATTCGGCACCACCCAACCCCTACCCAAGATCCTCGACCTGCCCAACCAGGTCTGGATCAACAAACCCGAACCGGAACGACAGGCCGCTTAACTCCCGCTGGCCTCAATCCCTTGACACGTTCCGCCCGACGTGGCGGCCGGACTCGGGCCTTCCTTCCGATACAAGTTCGAACTCGCCCCAGGCACGGGCGGCCAGCCTGCCCTACACCGAGAGCAGGGCCTCCTCGTTGGAGATGATGAACTCTTTCAGCGCATCCGGCTTAAGATCCACCGCAGGCAGCTTGTCGATCGCCACCCGGTCAAGCTGGTAGCCGCCACGCGACGGATCAGCGAACTCCTCCCCGGTCCGGGCGTCCCCGTTCAGCTGACGTAGCCGACAGGCGAAGAAGTGCTGAACGGAAACGCCCTCACCAGCGGAGGCGGTGAACAGGAACACCTGGGCGAACCGGTCCGCCTCGGCACCGAGTTCCTCGTGCAACTCGCGGCGAAGCGCCGCCTCCAGGGAGGCATCCGTCGACTCTAGGCCGCCGCCCGGCGTTGTCCAGTACGGCACCTGGCCGGGCTTGATCCGCTTGATCAGCACGAGACGGTCGTCCTCGTCCAGAAGAACGGCCCGCACCGACCTACGTACGATCTGACGCACGACTTGCCCCTACCCGCGCCCGGAAATCACTAACAGTAGCGAAAGTACCCGATTGCGGTTTTGGGCGCACAACGAGGTACCTGGCAAGCCGCACCCGCCGCCGCGGCGCGTCAGGCAGTTGATCCATCTCTCCACCGACACGCCACCCGTCCACTGGCAGCCGGCACGGTCCAACGGCTCCCGAGCACCCACCGAGCGACCACCCACCACCGGCGTACGCGAAAAAGGCCCCGACCGGCAGAGTTCTACCAGGTCAGGGCCTTGCTCGTTGGTGCGCCGCCAGGGACTCGAACCCCGAACCCGCGGATTAAGAGTCCCGCCAATGTCGTGCTCGTGGGTCCCGGACGGCGCCGGCAGTCCTACAGACCCCTACCAATCCCATTGCCCGCGCCGCCCGTGTGCTGACGGATGGCCGCCTGTCTACGGCGCGCGAGCACCCCACGAGCACCCGCACACCGCTGCCGGGGCAGCCGTAAGCCAGCTTCATCGTGGTGTACCCCTGTTTCCCCACATGCACGGCACGGCACCAGGCGGTAGAGGACACCCCTGCACGCGAACCCGCCGACATCCCCGCTCGCCAGCGGCGTAATCGCCAACGACTGGCCTCCAAGCCACTCACCTGTCGACAAGGTCTTCCCCGCCGTGAACGCCCCACCAAGTCGGCGCGTGTCTGTGCAGCCTTCCGGAGAAGCGGGTCAGCAGCAGCCAGTCGGCGTCGAGGATCAGCGCGGCGTCCTCCGCCCGCTCGCCCAGTACCCGGGCCACAGACGCCAGCATCTCCCGCGTCGCCCGGTCGGAGGATTCGCCCTTACCCAGTCGGAAGCCGATGTTGACGTACCGCTCCGGTTCCCACTCCCACACCGAGCCGTCACCATCCTCGGCCTCAAAGTAGCCATGGGAACCGGCGTAGATGCTCACCGTGTAACCACACCGATCACTGAGGTCCGCACTCAACACCCGGGGCCTGCCATCTACCGCCGACTCCTCGACACCCTCCGGAGCGACGACGCCGGCCAGCACATCGAGAGGAACATCGCCGGCCAGCGTCAAGCGGTACTCGGTCGCCATGGATAGCCCTTCAGTCTCGTCGCAGGATCTGGATTATCGCCCCGCTGCGCGTCACCGCCACCAGTTCCTTCAACCCTGCGATCGGCCAGTCGTCGAACTGCTTCTGCAACGCCGCGAGATCGCCGCGCCAGTCGTGGAGGTTGACCACCACCCGCTGGGTCTGCTCACTGGCGATCTTGTCGTCAACCCCGCTCCACACGCCTCGCACGCTCTTCACCGGCGTCGGGGAGTAGCAGTCGAAGACGTGTCCCTCGATCAGATAGTCGGGATCCTTGCCCGGTTTACCGGAATCACCCGTACCGAGCCGGGCGTCGGCGACCTCCTGCCTGGTCGGGTTCTGGTAGAGCAGGTATCCCTCAGCGGCGACGGTATCGGCGCATTCGTTCTCCAGCTCCAGGGAGCGCCGCACGCGTTCGTCCTCCTTCGGAGGAATCCGGGTACGTCGACCGGTAGGCGAGCCACCGCGCTCTCCGGTGGGCCTGCGCGTCCACGGCGTCGTCACACCCGTGCCGGCCGACGGTGTGGAAACTGAGGAAGGGCTGGCCGGTACGGCACCGCCAGCCCCGCTCAATTTCCCGAAGACCCCAGCTGTCGCGCCTCGGCGATCGCCACGTCAACCACCTGACGGGTGGTAGCGGTGCGCTGGACCAACACGACCAGCACCTGCTTGACGCTCTCCAGCGCCTGGAGGAGCGGCCCTGGCTGCCCACCCTGCAAAACCCCGACGACAAGCTGCTGCGCCTCACCGACGTGCGTGATCGTGACGGCCGTCTGGTCACGGATGCCGTCGACCGCACTCTGCACCGAAGTCAGCCCGTTGAGGGTCTCCCCCGGACTGCCCTGCTGAGGGACACCAGCGGTCGCCTTCGTGGCATCACCGACGGCACCGGCGAGACCACCCAGTCCGCCCCGGACAGTGGCGATGGCCCCGCGAATCCGCGCCACACCCGCAGCGACCGCAGCGAACCCGGCACCCGCAGCCCGCAGCCCGATCTCCTGCGCCTGCTGGTCAGCAGCGGCAGCCAGACTTTGCGCGCGTTCGACCCCGGTGGCCAGCGTACGCAGCTCCGCAGTGATCTTCTCGACGTACGACACGCTGCCGTATTCCTCCACCTGGCGACGAGAGCCCCTCAGGAGCTTCAACCTACCGGCACGGCACCGACCTCACCAGACGCCGCAGAGCAGTAGGCGATCCCGGCGACGCCAACCCGGTCCAAACGGCTCTCGAGCACCCATCGAGCACCGGGCCACCTACCCGGAAACGAGAAAGGCTCCGACCTGAGGCATAACCCCAGGTCGGAGTCCCTTGCTGCTGGTGCGCAGCCAGGGACTCCGCCGTGCCATTGCTCGCGATCCTCGGCGGGGTCATCTTTCATTGGCATGACGAGAGTGTCCGTTGCGCTTCGGGAACAGGTCGCGCTGGGGCTTGTGGCTTCAGCTCGGGTCTGTTGATCGATGCCGATTCGGGCAGGTCAAGGATATTGGGTAGGAGTCGGGGTGCTGCTGAGCCATTGCGGCTGTGTCCACAGTCTGGGCCGTCGAGCCGATCGCCCGGCTCAGCGCGAGGCAGCGGCCTCCGTCGCAGGTTCGGCGGTGTGCACCAGGCGTGGATGCCTAAGCGGCCGTGGCAGCAGCACAGCCTTCTGTTGCGGGAATCGTGTGCCCCCGTAGTGGAAGATCTGGGCGCAGTTCTGCCCGCGCGTCTCGGTTGCCAGGGCACGGCCGGCGAGCCGCGAGTACATGCGGCTATGTTTCAGCCAGGCAGCCTCTTCGCCGTGCCGGTCGAACCCACAACCGGTTGCCGCGTGTCCGAACACATCGTGGACGGCACGAAACATGTCGTTCTCCCCGTCGCTGAGGTACGGATGCGGATTGCCGGTGGCCGCGCTCGCCCAGACCTTTAGCCGGCGCTTCCGCACGTCGTCCGTTAGCGAGGCCATGTCCGGGTACGGATCGGTGTCGATGATCCGCACGGATACGCCCAGGCCGCCGTACTCCTGCCGGCCCACCAGGTAGTGGTACTGCCGCACCGTCTCCCGGCAGAACGCGGCGTAGGCGGCATAGGCCCGCTCGTCCCGCACGGGCGCGGCCATGTAGGCGTCGGCAATAGCCGCGCCGACGACAGGGTCAAGGCGCACTCGCGCGTACGCCAGGGCGGTTGGGCCGCCCATGGAACCCGTGCGGTACCGCTGCGCGCCACGCCAGACGTACTCGATTGGCCGAATCGTGGAGGCCGCAGAAGACACAGGTACGAGCAAGGGGTTTCATGATCCTCCTTGGATAGTCAGGTTGGGGGGCGGCTTCGGTCAGCGCACTGACGAGCGCACCTACAGCGGGGACAGCGCGCTGGCCCCGGACCTGGCTTCCTGCTCGCGGCGCAATAGTTCGCTGAGCATCCTGATTTCGGACGCCCGGCGCTCCTGAGCAAGCTTCGCGAACTTCCCGATGGTGGCACTGCGTCCTCGACGCGGCATCGTTCCTCCAAAGGCTGATAACCCGTAACCGCCAACAAGATAGCGTCTGTGAACCGCGTACACAAGCGATTCGTTCATGATCTAGTTCACGCGCGGGCATCGGAGCAAGCAGGACCCCAGCGAGGCCACCCTCACCTCCAGCGACATCGCACGACTTTGCGAACGTCAGCCGGGCCGCTGAGCAACTGGCGTCGGCGGTACGCCGACTTCCCCGCGTTCGTGGGCGGCACCCCGATCAGCCCGGCCTTCGACGCACGTGACATGGAACAGTGGCTACACCACCACCGTCGAATGCAGCACGTCGGCACCGCGCAACAGGCATGGCGGCGCATCGAGAGTTACCGACCCGCAGCACAGATCAGCGACAGGCTCGGAATCGCCGGCGCGTTCCTGCTCGTACGCGCCGATCGGGCCGAGGTTCCCACCGAAGGCCTACCCACTCCGGACCAGCTCACAAGCCATCTGTACACACTCGATGCCGGCCCGGCTGAGCTGGTCGGTGCATTGTTCCCGCACCAGAGGACCGCGCAGCTGTCCGCGCTGCTCCGCGCAGCCGATCAGCTCGATGCAGACCAAGGCGCGGAGACCGCCTGCGAACACCTGCACCGCCAGTACGTGACCTCCGCCCGCTGGATGCCCGGGCTTGCCGGCCCGCCAGACGTTGTCGCGGAAGTGATGCTGACTCTCGCCGGCTCCGGAGCCCTCACGTTCGACTTCACCACCGGCACGGGATCCCTCCTCCGGATGGCCACCGACCGGGCCCTGCACAACGGAACCACCAGGTGCTACGCCCAGGAGAACAATGCAGGGGTACGCGCTGATCACTCTGCTACGCCTGTGGTTCGTGCACCTACGCGCCCGACACGCCGGACACACATCACCGCCGCCCGTGGTACACGTCGGTGACAGCCTGCTCGCCGACGCCCTACCCGACCTACGGGCAGACGTCGTCGTAGCGAACTTCCCGTTCGGAACCTCGTCGTAGGCCCGTACCGCCTCGCGCCCCTGTCACGCCAGACCGCGGTAACACCGCGACCTCACGTGGCTATCGGGTGCCGGGGCCGCGCAGCCCGGACAACAGATCGGCGATCTCCCGGGCGCTGGGGTGGCTGGAGCTGTGCAGCCGGGTCACCTCGGCGAGGAGCCGGCTCAGGGTCTCCTCGGCAGCGCGTCGTTGACCCGCGCCGAGCTGGAGCAGTCCGATCTGACGACGCAGCTCCAGCGTGCGGGGGTCACCGGGGCCGAAGGCCTCTTCCTGATCACGCACCAGTGCTTCGAGCTGCCGCAGCGCCTCGCTCGTCTCCCCGAACAGGGCCCGGCAGGTGGAACTGCGGAGCCGGCACCGCAGCGCGAGTTCGGCGTGCGGCCCGTCCTCCCGCGCGATGTCCTCGGCGAGTTCCTCATACACCGGGGCGGCCCGCCGGTAGTCACCCTCCTCGAACAAGGCGTCAGCGAGTTCGAGCCGAGCCCGCACCACGTCACCGTCGGTCCTGCCGAGCGCGTCGATCGCCGGCTGGATCGCGGCGGCGAGCAGCTTCGATGCCTGCCCGTACCGAGACGACCCAGCCAGGCGATTTGCCTCCGCCCGTAGGCGCCGCAGCTCGGAGCGGCCGGTCTCCGACCGCGCCTCGTTACGCCGGTGCGGCGACGCCGGCGGCTTGGGCAGCGGTGCGGGTGGCATCGGCGGGCGGGCGGGCCCAGCGGGCGGCGGGCCGCCGAACACCCGTCCGAGCACCGCGCCGTACATGCGGATGGGGCTGATCGTCGACAGCGGGTAAAGGACACCCGGGAGCGGTCCAAGCTCGGTGGCGAAGGGCATCAGCCGGTCGTAAACGACTCGCGCACTCGTGGGCCGGTCCTCGGGCTTCTTCTGTAGCAGGTGCAGCAGCAGGTCTTCCAAACCGGCGGGGACGTCGTCGCGTACACCGCGCACCGGCAGTGGTTCGTGACCAACCTGCTTGCTCCACACCTCGTACGACGTGGAACCGGTGAACAGCCGCTTCCCGGTGAGCATCTCGTGCAGGGTGCAGCCCAACGCATACAGGTCGGTGGCCGGACCGCTCATGTTGGTCTGGATCTGCTCGGGTGCCATGTACTGAGGTGTGCCAGGCGGTAGGCCCGTCAACGTGATCTTCGAGAAGTCGGAGAGGGTCGGTGCCGCGGCGAGCCCGAAATCGAGGACCTTGACGGCACCATCCGGCTGGAGCATGAGGTTGCTCGGCTTCAAGTCTCGATGCACAAGCGAGGCCTGATGGGCGGCGGTGAGCACCGCGCAGACCTGGGCGGCGATCGCCGCCGACCAGCCGACCGGAAGGGCATCCTGCTCAGCCACCAGGTCTGCGACACTTATTCCGTTGATGCGCTGCATGACGAGGTAAGGCCTGCCCTCGTGGGTGCCGACGTCATAGACGGCAGGGACTCCGGGGTGCTCCAGCCGAGCGGTGATCCGGGACTCACGCACGAACCGTCGGATGTAGTCCCGGTCCGGCTCACCGCCCGGAGAGCGGATGAACTTGACCGCTACCGGCCGGTCCAGTTTGGTGTCATGGCCGAACCACACTTCGCCCATACCACCACGACCGATGGGCAGTTCATCCAGTTCGTAACGGCCGTTGACCAACGTCCCCACGGCGCCAGACCTTCCATTCTCGATGCACCCAAAATCCACGCCATTCCGCACGACCACACCCGGACATCCGCGTCGGCCGACTCACCGTGGCCCTTGCCACGCCGTCACGTAGCCGGGCATGTTCAGCGCCCCGGCCCGGCAACTGGAAGCGGGACCAGTACGCCTCGGCCCTGCAACTCGGCGATGTGCTCGGCCGCCCGCTGCGGCGCGGTCCCGCCCCGGACCAGCAGACCGGCTTCGATGTTGCGATTGACACCCGACTGGGTGAGGTTGGCGCTGGACAGCAGCAGCACTCCACGGTCGGCCACCGCGATCTTCGCGTGCATCCTGGCGTGCTCCCCGGCCCGCCGTTCGAGCGGCCAGTGCCACAACCGTACGCCGGGCAGGCTGGCGAAGGCCGCAGCCGGCTCCACCCCGTCCAGCGCTCCCCGCGCACCGGCCAGCGTCTCGACCACGACCGTCACGCTCACCCCCCGGACGACCGCTGCTGCGAGAGCCGACAGCAGCGGCGGATAGGGCCTGGCGGAGTACGTCATCAGCAGCAGCTCGGCCTGTGCCTCCGCGACCAGCTCGACGAGGACTTGGGCGGTCGCCCGAACCGGCACCGGATGGGTGCTGGGGCCGCTCCACACCGACTCGATGCGCACCGCGGCAGACCGTTGGGTGTGGCCGGCGGCCAGCCCCCGCAGATAGGCCGCCGCTTCCACACCCGACACACCCGTGGCTCGCCGCGCGGCGAGCACCGCCCGGGCGGCCTCGGTGAAGCCGGGCACCGGCACGGCGTACAGCGCGGCCTGCTCGGGCGAGTCGTCGCCGAGGCGGTCGGCCAGGACCCGCAGGTGCGCCGGGCCGAGCCGGTGCACGGCGGCCTCGGCCGCCGCTTCGAAGGCCGGCTGCCAGGTCACGGCAGCTCGGGGAAGAGCGCCAGGTCCGGCTGGTCGATCGGTACGACGAACCGTCGGTCCAGGAACCGGTTGCCCCGTTCGCAGGTCGTCTCGGAGACGAACAGGCAAACGTGGCAGGCGGCGCCGTGCAGGAAGTCCTCCGGGTGGTGCGGGAGCCGCTCGGCGCAGAGCGGGTCCGACGAGCAGTGCATGGCGTCGCGCAGGGCCCGTCGGGTGAGCCGGGTCAGCGCGTCGGGTTCCGCGAGCGACACCAGGCCGCCGAGGGTCCCTTCTCCGTCCGGGACGGCGGTGTAGATGAGGATGCCGGCCCGCTGTGGGTCGTCGGGGGTGCTCGGGTAAATCCGTTCGGACAGGCTGGCCGAGCTGTAGCCGCACTCCAGGGCGATGGTGCGGATCAGCAGGTGGGACAGGGTGTGCAGGGCGATGTACCGCTCGCCCGGCCAGTTCTTCATCCGCTCGAAGCCTCCCCGGATCCGCCCGGAGTAGCGGCTTTCCCGGAACCGCCCGTACGCCTCCCGGTGCGTCTGCAGGCACTCCGTGTCGGTGACTCGCCGTTCCCACTCGGCGAGCAGCTCTTCGGGAAGGCGCAGGAAGATGCCTTCGCCGCGTACCTCGCTGGCCGGGATCCAGTTCTGGGTGGTCTTGAACAGCGGCGCCCGTTGGACCAGGTCCGGGTCCATCGGGTCGGGGGCGTCGAGGCGGGTGAAGCCGACCAGGGCCCGGACCTCGCGCAGCCGCTCCGCCTGGATCACGTCGGCGTAGATCTCCTTCAGCTCACCGGGTACGCCGCCCGGATCCCGACGGAGGGTGAAGTCGTCGGCGGCCGGAGGCAGCTCCGCGGCGGAGAAGACCTCCCACTCCGGCGTGTGCAGGTCCGGGTATGCCTTCTCGTCATCCTCGTCGGTCCCGGGCCCGTTGCGGTGCCGTTCGATCGCCGCCCAGACCTGGGGGTCGGACCACCGGTCGAAGTCCTTTAGCGCCGGCACGACGGTGCGCAGGTAGGGCAGCATGTCGACGCCGGGCATGCCCTTGAGGGCCTCCCAGTGCTGCTCCACCTTGGTCTGCAGCTCGCTGGCACCGCTCTTGGGCACGGCCAGGGCGGAGAGCGTCTGAGCGAACCACTGGTTCGACGCGCCCACGATAAGCAGCTTCAGCTCGCCCCTGGTGCAGCCTCCCGGCTCGAAGTCGCCGAGGTGTGCCCGGCGGCCCCGACAGCGGGGCAGCTTCTCCGCGCCGCGACCGCCAAGTACCTCCTTCATATTGCGGCGGGCACCGCAGGGCATGCACCTGATCTCGACGTTGGCGCCGAGGTTGCCGCCCCGGTCGTCCATCCGCAGCCTCGGGTGGCTGGCGTCGGGGCAGCCGCCACCCTGGTGTACGTACTGCGAGTAGGGAAAGTCGTCGAGGTGGCCGGCGGTGCAGGCGAGCACAAACCGGGCGGCCACCGCCATCGGCCGCCGACCGATCTTCTTGCGTCCGCAGGTGGTGTGGAAGAACCGGGCCTCGTGCGGCTTGCGGGCCTTGGCGTTCTCGAACCCGAAAACACCCCCGTCGATGGGGGCCAGTTCGTCGCAGGCGGTGCAGCGCAGCCAGCCGGGGAACGGCGTGATCGGCACCCCGACCTTCGCGGCCGGGCCGTTGGGCTGCTGGTCCACGCCGTCCATCCACGGCGCCGGCCGCAGCTCCTTGATGGACTTGTCCCTGAGCAGCTTGCGCACGGCGGCGAGCAGCCGTGGCTCGGTGATCTGCTCCAGCTCGGGCACCGGGGTGTAGTTCCAGTCGTCGAGCCCCCGCACGAGCACGGAGAAGTTGGGCAGGTCGACGATGGCGCCGACGCCGGTGGTGAACATGAGGTGGCTGGGGCGGACCGATCCGACCCGCCGGAAGTGCCTGCCCGCCATCAGTGTCCCTTCCCCGCGATGGTCGATTCGCCCAGTTCGTCCCCGTCGGGGAGGTCCTCGTCCCGCGCGTCGTCGCCCGGCGGGCCGAACGACCAGTCCGGCGCGCCGTACTGCGGGTCGAAAATCTTCTCCCCGGCGGGCAGCACCAGGTTGATCTCGTTCTCGGTCTCCCGCATCGACTGCCCGACGGTAAGGTCGGTCCAGCGTTCGCCACCGGCGACGGTAAGCAGGCCGACGAGCTTCTGCTGCTTGAAGGTGCCGTCGGCGTAGCCGAGCCGCGTGGAGCCGGTCCTGCGCTCGTTCCACCGGTCCCGCAGCCGGTTGATCCGCTCACCGAGATAGTCGCGGGCGCGGGTGCCACCGATGGCTTCGGCCCGGTCGAGGAACCGGTCGACGACCCGCTGCACCTCGGGGCCGTCGAGCGGCACGTCGTGGGCATCGGTGTTGCGGGAGAAGGCCTCCTCCGTGTTGCGCACGGCCGCGACCACGGTCGCGGTGGTCCCCCGGTCCAGCGCCCGCCGGGTGTACGGGGTGACCGACAGCGCCTCCACCTGACGGTAGAAGGTGGCGTGGTAGTACTCGAAGTCCTCGTAGTGGGCCAGGTCCCGGGGTCGGGTCCAGTTGTAGAGGGTCACCACCAGGCCGGGGCGGCGGGCGTCCCGACCGACCCGGGAGGACGCCTGGATGTACTCGGCGGTGTTCTTCGGCTGCCCGGTGACCACCATCAGGCCGAACCGGGAGACGTCCACGCCGACCTGGAGCATCGAGGTGGCCAGCACCACGTCGACCGGCAGCCGGCCCTCGTTCTGCCGCCGGTAGTAGCGGTCCGTCAGCGGGTGCAGCTTGAGTCGCGGATTGGAGGCGGTCTTGGCCTTCATGGCCTCCCGCATGTCCTCGACGACGGCCCTGCGCCGGGCGGTCGTGTCGATCTCGGCGTCGAAGCCGATCTCCAGCCGCTTCAGCACGTCGCTGATGTCTCCGGAGGAGATCCGGGAGGTCAGCTCCTGGACGTTGAGCAGCACGGACCCGGTGAGGCGGTCCGACATGCCCTTACGCCGGCCGTGGGTGCGTACCCGGGTGGTCACGTCGTCGTCCAGCAGCCGGCGCATGCCGGCCAGCTCGCGGGTGGCGCTGAAGTAGCCCACCGTGGTCAGGTACGGGTCGGCGGGCGCGCCGTACCGGTCGAAGAGGGTCTGCCCGGCGAGCAGCAGGATCTCCGCGACCCGGATCTCGGCCGACTTCATCCGCACGCCGTGGGCGCAGACGCCGAGGTAACGGCGGCCCGGGTGGTCCACGGTGACCGGCACCTGACGGCTGAAGAAGGTGTCGGCGATGTCGACGACCGGTGGCGGGAACACCGCCAGGTCCCGCCCGAAGACCCCGAGCACCTGCGCCCTGGCCCGCTTGGTGGTGGCCGTCGACGCGACGATCTTCGGCCCGGCCGTGCCGCCGCCGGGCAGCGGCCAGGTGCAGAGCTGGTCCACGGCCGCCTCGAAGAGACCGACCATGGTGCCGAGCGCGCCGGAGATCAGGTGCAGCTCGTCCTGGATGATCAGATCCGGTGGGCGCAGGCGGACCACCGGCTGGCTGGTGACCGCCTCCAGGCTGCCCTTCTTGTTGTGCCGGTTGCTACACCCGGTGCGCGTGTCCAGGTCGTCGTGCCGGTAGCCGTGCCGGGGGCAGCGCTGCCGCACCCGGCCGAAGAGCAGCCCGGCGAAGCCGCGCCAGGGCAGTTGGGCGAGCTTGTCGACGGTGGCGATGACCAGGCTGGGCGCGTACCGGTAGATCTCCTCGTCGACGGTGAGGATGGGCAGGCCCTCGGCGCTGCGGGTGCGGGAGAACGGGCAGGCGTGCGCGGCCTCCGCCTCCGGGCAGAACAGCAGGACCCGCCGGAGGTCCTCCTTGGGTTCGAGGTCCCGCTCGGCCCGCAGCTTCGCGCCGCACCACGGGCAACTCAGGGTCTGCAGGACGTTGGTGAACTTGCCGTGGCCCGCCTCGCGCGCCTCGGCGATCTGCGTGGCCGCCTCGTCGAACCAGTTCGGCGACACTCCCCCGCCGACCCACAGCCCGATCCGGAACGGTTCGACGCCCCAGGTGGCCTCGTCGCGACGGCGCAGCACCTCGGCGGCGCAGATCAGCGCGGCGGCCCGCTGGAACTGCTGGGCGGTGAGCAGCCGCAGCGTGTACCGCATCAGCACCGACACCCCGGCATCACCGCTGCGGGCGTCGGCACCGGCACCGACCACGGCCTGGAGGCGGCGGATGGCGAAGGTGAACGCGGTCAGGCCGAGGTACGCCTCGGTCTTGCCGCCACCGGTCGGGAAGAACAACAAGTCGACGAGGGCGTCCCGGTTCGCGGCCCGCTCCGGGTGCGCCGGGTCCGTCAGCGACGGCAGGTTCAGCAGCACGAACGCGAGCTGGAACGGGCGCCAGGAGGCGGCGGCGGCACCGCGCGCGTCGACAGCGGCCTTCGCGTCCGCGTACGACAGGTCCTGCTCTTCCCGCAGCCGGGCCACCTCGCTGTGCCGGCGCTGCAACGCCATGGCCTCGTTGGCGAAGCGGAACGCCGCCAACGCCTCGCCGTGCCGATCGGCCGTCGGGTCGGTCAGCAGGGCGATGCCGGCCCGCAGCCGCGTCGCGGCCCGGCGGGCGGTGAAGACGGCGTGCCGCGCGGTGTCCCGGAACGGTTCCGGCAGGTCGGGGATCTTCGCTTCCTCGCCGACGAGCCAGGCCTCGTAGCCGACGGCGAGGGTCGTCAGCCCGGTCCGCAGCCCGTCGACGTCGGCCGCGGCCAGGGCGTCCATCGACAACTCCACACCGGCCAGCGGGGTGCCGGGGCCGGTCGGCGCCACCGTCGCGGACACGTTGTAGGTGGGCAGCCAGGTGGTGAAGAGCTGGTGGGCGCGGCGTTCCCCGGCGCGTACCCACGGGTGCACGGCCACGTTGCGGCCGGAGGCGTAGCGGCGCTGCCCCCGGTAGAGCAGCCGCAGATGCGTCTCCTCCTCGTCGTCGCCGATCCCCTTCACCCCGTCGAGCGGGTCGTCGATGGGGAGGAAGACCGCCGCGTGGCCGTCCGACGCGGTCACCGTCAGCGCAGACTGGAACAGCCACGCGGTGTCGGCGTTGCTCTCCGGCTCGGCCTGTGAGTTGATCAGGGCGAGCTGCACCACCCGCCGCCCGTCACGCGGCCGGACCTCCACCGCCAGGTGCACCCCCGGCGCATCCGGGTCGGCGACGGTCAGCGGAATCCGGTACGAGGGATCGCCGTCGAGCCGGACCGTCCTGGCGTACGACACCGGCTCGCGATACCAGGCCCGGCGCTTCCTGCCCTTGTCGTCCTCCGACTCGCGCAGGTCGTAGCGGCCCCACTCGGCCGTCACCGACAGCGTGTCGGTGTCACCGGCCACGGCGAACGACATGCCCATCGAGGACGCCCACATCTTGCCCAGGTTCAGCGGCGTGACCACCTCGGGCAGCTCGGCCTCGCTGCCGTCGCCCTGCACGGCGGCGTCCACGTCCTGCACCTCGGCGCTCCTGTCGGTGCGCGGGCGCTGCTTCGGCCCGAGCATGCCGACGAGGTACCGCTCCCGTGGCCCCATCGCGCCGGGCGGGAACTCCTCCCGCTCCCCGTCCCACGGCCCGAGCAGGTCCCGCCCGATCAGCTCCTCCAGCTCGTCGCGCACCTGGTAGGAGGTGGCCGCCGGGAACACCTGCGGCACGTCGAGCGGCGAACCCGGGCCGGCGCTTCCGTCACCCGCGCTGGCGCTGTCGCCGTCCCCGGACAGCGACAGCGCCTGCTGCTCGCCCCGGGGATGCGGGAACAGGGCAGCCTCCTCGGCCCTCACCTGTCCCACCTCCGGTCCTGCGCTCCTTGGATGCTGGTCGCCATCTGTCGTGCCTTCCTCTGTCGCGCGGTGCGGTGGACTACCGTGGGAACGTGGACAACGTGGTATCGATCGACTACGAGCCGGTCCGGCAACGCTTCCCCTGGGTCGGGCTGGTCAACACCGGCGAACAGGACCTCTCCGGCCGATACCGGAAGATCATGGCCGAGGCGCAGCCGTGGAGCACGGGTCGCCTTACAAACCCCCGCCTCATCTGATCCACGTATCACGCGATCAACTGTCGGGCCAGCTCAAAGGCACCGCCCACGAGCAGCCCACCGACGGCGATCACCGCCGCGCATCCGCTCTTCTTCCCGGCGGCCACGACCGGGGCGGCCGGCACCCGTGCGGCGGCGGGAACGGTGATCCGGATGGTGGACGACTCGTCCCAGTCGTCGTGTCGCTCGACGAACCTGGCGTGGTACTCGGCGGGGCTCAGCTCCCGGGGCCGCCAGAACTCGTGCCACTCGGGACGCCGGGGGCGGTTGCCCGCAGCGCGTTCGGCGGCGAGCCGGCCGGCGACCTCCGCGCCGCTGGCGTCGGCGAACAGCCCACCGGAGACCTTCGCCACCTCGGCCTCCATCGCCTTGCGCGCCTGATCGGGCGACATGATGTCGATACCGGCAGCGGTCGCCTTGGCGATGCGCGGATCGTCCTGCCCCGCGCCACCGCTGATCACCAGCCGGACGGTCTTGGTGACGTTGACGGCGACCTTCGCGCCGCGCTCGACGGCGTAGTCGACCACCTCGGTGACGTCGGCCGAGTCACCGACCGGCAGGATGCGCCAACCCTTGAGCGGGCCGTTGCCCCGGGCCCGGTTCGCGGCGGCGGCCTCCTCCAGGTCACCGATGAGGTGCGAGGCGGCCAGCTCCTTCGCCGCCCGCTGAAGCTCCTTCAGCTCGACGGAGGTGACCACGCCGTCCTCCTCGGCGCGGGCCCGCGCCTCGGCGAGGAACTCCTCGTGCACCTGCCGCGCCGTGCCCTGGGTCAGCCCGGCCCGGGCGGCGGCGACCGCGAGTTGCGCCGCCTCCTCGCCGACGATCCGGCCGTCGGCGAGCGCGTGGGCGAGCAACGCCCGGTAGTCACGCAGCCCGTCCGGCCGGGGCGGCGGCGAGACCGCCATGCGCGGCAGCCGCGCCGTGAGGGTCGCCAGCCACCCCGCCGTGCCCTTGCGCAGCCCGGCGGCGCGCGGGGCGACGACCCCGGTGCGCGGCAGGCCGGGCAGCGGCACCGGCCGTGGCCCCACCCAGGCCAGCGGCTGCGGCGCTTCGGCGATCAGCTTCGCCAGCGTGCCGGCGAGCGCACGGGAATCGCCGAGCGCCGAGTGCAACGCCGCCGGCCACTCCCCCGTGATCAGGTTGGCCACGTTCTCCGGCTTGTAGCCCCACCGGTCGAGGTGGGTGCGCGCGGTGACGAGCGTGCACAGCCCGGGAACCCCGGGCAGCGTGACGCCGAGCCGCCCGAACTCGGCGGTCAGGAACCGCTCCTCGTGGTCCAGGTGGTGACCGACCACGATGGCACCACCCAGGTACGCGAGCACGTCCCCGGCGACGTCCTGGAACGTCGGAGCATGCTTGACGTCCGCGTTGCTGATCTCGTGGTACTCCTCGTTGTTGATCCGCACACCCGGGTTGACGAGGGTGGAGTACTCGTCCAGCACGACGCCGTCGCCCCGCATCCGGACGATGCCCACCTCGCAGACCCGGGAACCCTTGTGGGGATACAGGCCGGTGGTCTCCAGGTTGAGGAAGGCGAACGTCAGGCCGCGCGGGTCGACGCCACGCTGACGGGTGAGCTGGCCACGAACAAACACGGAAAGCAGCCTCCGGGAGGGGTACGCGGATCAGAACAGGGTCGCGGGGCCGGACGGCGGCTTGCGGCCGGACTTCTTCTTGTCGTGCAGGCCCTGCGCGACCTCTTCGGCGTAGCGCTGATGATTCAGCTCCAACAGCCGGTCGAGGATCTCCCGCTGGACGGCCGGGCCGACGGTGTAGCGGATGTAGGCCCCGGCCTTGTGGAAGCCGTGGTCGAGGCCCTGCTCGACCAGGTCGTCCCAGCCGTAGGCCCGGCAGGTCGCCACGTCGATGTCCCGGTGGATCCGCCGCAACTCCAGAATGTCGTCGTCCTGACAACCCGGATCAAAGACCATGTTGTACGTGGCCGTCAGCCCCGCCTGTCGGCTGAGCATCACGTCACGGCGGTAGGTGTCGAGCCGGTCACCCAGCTCACGCATCCGCGACGCCAACTCAGGCAGGGGCAGGGTCGCGAATACGTCAGTCGGCGAATAACTGAGATCAGCTTTCATTGTCGAACTGTACTTCATTGCCCAAAGAAAATGAGGCGCACTTGACAACATTGCCAGCATCGCCCTGTCGTCGGTCGCGAAGACAACGATCTTATGCGAGAAGATCTGACCGGTAGGCACTATCGTCGGCATTAACGTTCTGCTGACCTGAGCAAGAACAACTACCCGCCCCAGTCCTGCGATCGCAGCTTGCAGGGCCGGACGACGCCTCCAGAATTGCCACCATGGGGACCGTCGAACCGCCTCACTCTTCCTTGCCCGATCAGGCTTCACCAGACGCAGCACTTGCTCAAAGGGTTGCGCATAACTCTTCGCTCGCATTTCCGGCCAGTCATGAAAATTAATCGCCCAGCGACTGGCGGAGGCATCGGGACGCGAGTTTAGGTCCTGACCGACGACGTATGGGAAGAGAACGTCAACATTGCGGGGATCATTTCGGATGAACCTCGTAGCCACTTCCGGCTCAAGCACGAATCCAGGGCCGCCAACATCAATGCCAAGGTAAGCAATGTTCGCGTTCTGAACCAAGCCTTCAGGGTTACCGGAAACCCGTGACACCGGGTCAAGGGAGGAGGCAATCTCGCGAGTGGCGATCCCATCAACGGCTATGGCTGAACCCTCCGACGGCAGAGTCCGACTGGTCCAAACCGCACAGTACTCCAGAGCGGCAGACCTCGATGGCCAAGGCTTACTCTTTGTAGCCCGACGGATCGCCACGCCTCCTTTGACGAGTTGATCCAGGCCAACTTCGCGGGTGTCACCTTGAGCCAGCGTGTTGGTTGCGATGAGCCCAGCCTGCCCTGCGCCACCGATGAGCGCATGCGCCCGCAAGGCGAAATATGCGACAAGATCAGCATTTGTAGCCCGGACATTATTCGCCACAAAAACACTTAGAAATTCTCGGTAGCAAAAACCTAGAGCAGGACGAAGTTTCGGACCTCCCAGAAAAGGCGGGTTACCAATAATCGCGTCGAAGCCGCCGCGCTCGAAGACCTCGGGGAAGGTAAGAGGCCAGTGCAGCGGGTTGCGGTCGAATGACCCAGGGACGTGATCCACCTTGAGCCACCTCCCCAACTGTTCCCTTGCCGCCTGCTCCGCCGAGCCGGACGCCACATCGTTAGCAAGCTTGCCCGCCTCGACCGAGCCGGCATTCGCTCCTCGCTCACCCCTGCTGATGTTGGCAAGCGCTGCACCCACCGCCAGGTCCGCGAAAAAGCGAAGGCGGGCTGACTTTGCCTCCGCGTCTCGGAGCAGTTCACGTTTACGCGTCAGCGCGGCCATTGGTTCGTCGCCGATCTCGATCTCACTGACCTTACGGCGGTCGGCAGCAACCTCAGCCACCAGCGACCGGACGCCTGAGGTCCAGTCGAAGATTGCGTCCTCGTGGAGTTTTCGGCCCTGCCTTGAGTCCAAGTGCATGTACTCGAGCTGCTCTAGCGACGTGATGCCGAGTAGCGAGTCGCCGGCGACGAGGCGGTCGTCGAGGAAGGTGAAGGGGCGGTGCGGGTCCATGGAGACCAGCCAGAGGGACAGCTTCGCCATCTCCACGGCCATCGGGTTGATGTCCACCCCGTACAGGCAGTGTTCGATGATCTGCCGGCGGGCCTCGACGACGAGCGGGTCGTCGTCGGCGTCCACCGTGCGGTCGGCGTCGCGCTGCTGGTAGGCGAGCGCGACCTCGTCGCCCTCCCGCGACCAGGCCGCGATGAGGTGGCCGGCGAGGTAGCGGGCCGCCGCGACGAGGAACGCCGCCGAGCCCATGGCGATGTCGGCGACCTTGAGGGCGAGGATCTCCTTGCTGGACTTCGGCTTCCACTGTGCCCTGTCGGCGGTCTGCAGCGGGCCGGGCTCGTAGACCAGCGGTTCGAGCGCGCCCTCGACCACCTCTTCCGCGAGGAAGCGCGGGGTGTAGTGGGTGCCGGTGTTACGGCGCAGCGCGGACTCGGTGACGAAGAGCGCGCCGGGCAGGATGACCACGGGCAGGCCGCGCAGGTCCGCACGGATGATGCCGTGGAAGGGCAGCAGCCGCTCCGAGAGCGGGTAGTCGCCGCCGGTCACCGCGAGGAGCTTTCTGCGGGCCTCCTCGCGCTCCGCCCCGTCGAGGGGGGCGAGCTTCCTGGTCAGCGCCGCGACCGACCCGATCTTGGAGTCCTTGTGCCGCTCGGCGAGCGCCTTGGCCAGCGCCGGCACGTCGGGGTGCCGGTCGCGCAGCGTCTCCAGGTCGGCGAGGGCGACCTCGTCCTCCAGCCCCTCCTTGCCGATCAGCCCGACGGTGACGTCCTGGGCGCGTAAGCCCTCGAAGGAGAGCAGGCCCTCGTAGACGTACCCGATCTGCTCGACGTCGAGGGTGCGGAAGCTGACCGTGCGGCGTTCCCGGGAGCGGCCGGTGCCGACCTGGACGTACTGCACCGAGCGGAGCATGTGCAGCACGGTCCGGTCGTCGATGGCCAGCGGCAGCCAGTCGTACCGCTTCGGTTCGAACAGCGAGCCGTCGTGGCCGTGCAGGGTGAGCCGGGGGTGGTCGATGCCGTGGTAGACGGCGGTGAACAGGGCGAGCAGCCGGTGCCAGGCGGCGGAGCTGTGCTCCAGGTCCTCCTCGCTGCCCTCGGTGACCCGTTGTTCCAGCTCGGCGCAGAGCCGCCCGGCGGAGTACGCCGCAGCATACAGCTCGTTGTCGGCGGGCAGCAGCCTGCGTTCCTCGGCGAAGAGCAGGAAGACGATGCGCATCATCACCGCGACCGCGCCCCGGTAGACCTCGTGGGCCTCGACGTGGGCCAGGCCGGGTCCGCCGGCGTCCCGTTCGCGTACGTCGGTGCGGCCGATCGCGGCGACGAGCAGCTCGACGGCCTGGCGGACCTGGACGCCGAGGGCCTCGGTGATCTCCTCCTGGCTGCCGAGGCTGTCGCGCAGCAGCGGCACCAGCCGCTCGGCGTCGGGCACGCCGAAGAACCGGTGCCGGGACAGCACCGAGACGAAGGCCCGCACCACGTCCCGCTCGGCCGCCTCCGGCCAGGCCACCGCGTCGAAGGTGGCGGTGGTGGTGACGCCGCCGCGCGGCGCCCAGACCAGGGTCCACCAGCGTCCGTCGGTGGCCAGGCCCAGCTCGACGTGGTGGTGCCGGCACAGCAACGCGAGCCGGTCGGCGGGCGTAGCGGCCCAGGTGGAGCCCGTGACCCGGGCGGTCGGTTGCTGGCCGGGCGGGCAGACCAGGCCGATCAGCCGTACGCCGTCAGGCTTGACCGCCTCCCCCGGCTCGACCAGCACGAACGACGGCCGCAGCTCGGTGTCGTGCTCGGCGACGGTGTGGGCGAGCGCGTCGAGCCCGCCGGTGTGCCGGGCGTCGCCCCAGCCGAGCAGCTCGTCCAGCACGTACCCGATCCAGTCGGCCTGGCCCGCGACGGTGTCGACCTGCCAGGTGGTGTGCTGCTGGCGCAGCCGGTCGCGGCCGCGCCGGTCGAGAGTGTCGAGGGTGGGCCAGGTGCGGCGCAGCACCGGCAGGCTGAGGAACGGCCCGCTGACCTCGACCAGGCTCAGCCAGTTGCGGTGCTGTTCGACGCCGTCGGGGGCGGGGCGGCGGAAGGTGCGGCTCATCGGGTGGCCTCCCGCTTCGGTACGACGCAGACCACGGCCACCGGGAAGCTGTGGTCCTTCGGGTCGCGGTAGCGGGCGGCGACCGCTTCGAGTTCGCGGTCGCGCTCGGCTTCGAGGGCCAACAGCCGGTCCTTCCAGGATTGGCGGTCCCTGCGGTACTGGGTAAGTTCTTCCTTGCTCTTACTCGCCTCGGCGCGGCTGATCAGCGCCTGTTCGGTCTCGCTGTCGTCGGCGTCGAGCGCGCCGCGCAGCGCGGCGGCGAACTGGTCGAGGTTGTGGACGATGCGCTGCCGCTCGGCCTCCTGCCGCTGGGCGAGCTTGCGTTCCAGCGCCTCCTGCCGGGCCCTGGTGCGCCACTCGATGGCCGACAGCAGGCCGCCGCTGACGCGGGGCCAGCGCTCGGCGAGCCGCGCCCGCACGACCGGGGAGGCGGGGGTGCCGGCGGTCAGCGCCCGGTCGAGGATGCCCTTGAGCGTGCCGAGGTTCTCCAGGCGGCGGAAGCGGCCCTGCTCGGGGGCCCAACCGCCGGCGTGCAGGACCTCCTCGTGCAGGCGGACGCCGTCCGCGCCGACCAGCACGAACCGGGAGTACGCCCCGATCAGCACGTCCTCCAGCGCGGGATCGTCGCTGACCACGGCGGTGACCCGGTGCAGGCCGATGTCGGGGTTGGAGACGGCGGCGCGCAGCAGCCGGGTCGACATGGCCACCAAGGGGTGGTTGAGGTGGGCGAGGACGATGCCGTCGCGGTCCTGCCTGGCCACCTGCGGGTCGAAGGTGACCGGCAGTTGGCGGGGCGGCTCGTCGCCGTCGACGAGTTTGGCGGTGAGGCCGGCGCCGGCGCGCTGCCAGGAGCCGGTCAGCGGCGGCACCGTGTAGAGGCCGTCGAGCAGGTGCCTGTCGTCGACGTGCCGCTGGAGCTTCTGCTGGCGGGCCAGTTCCAGGGCGGTGTCCACGACCCGCTTGACCGCCGACGGGGTGATGCCGAGCTCCTCGACGGTCTGGTCCAGGTCGGCGCGGAGCCGGCGGACCTGCTCGCGCAGGTTGGACTCGACGGGCAAACCGCCGCCGGCCCTGGTCCTGCCGGCCTGGTCGATGTCGACGCTGACCTGCTCGCCGAGCATCCGCCGCTGCACCGCGTCGGAGAGGACGGCGTTGACGGAGCCGAGGTCCTCCTCCATCCGGGCGACCTTCGTGGCGACCCGCGACAGGAACTCCAGGTCGGCCTCGAACGCGTCGACCGGCCTGCCGAAGCCGCTGCCGACGAAGTGCTGGATCTCCGGGGCGGTCTGCTGCCCGTACCGGTCGATGCGGCCGATCCGCTGCTCCAGCTTGTTGGGGTTGAACGGGATGTCGTAGTTGACCAGCCGGTGGCAGTGGTTCTGCAGGTCGATGCCCTCGCTGGCCGCGTCGGTGGCGAGCAGGATCCGCACCGGACGCTCGCTGGGGTCAGCCTGGAACGCCAGCCGGATCTGCTCCCGCTCGTCGCCGGGGGTGCCGCCGTGCAGCAGCGCGAGCCCGTCGCCGCCGAGGCCCTCCTGCCGGAGCAGGTCGGCCAGCCACGCCTGGGTGTCGCGGTATTCGGTGAAGACGACGACCCGTTCGTTGGTCCAGTGTCGGCCGTCGGGGCGGCAGATCGCGGTCAGGTAGGTGATCAGCTCGCGCGCCTTGGCGTCGGGCCGGGCCTCCTTCTGCTCCGCCCAGTCGAGCATCCTGCGCAGCAGGGCCGTCTCGTCGTCGGTGGGGTCCGGCTGCATCGCGCGGACCCGGTTGAGCGCGTCGTCCTCCGCCTCGGCGAGCTGCTCGTCGTCGTAGGTGGCCATGTCCTCCATGAGTTCGTCCAGCCACTCCGGCACGTCGTCCCCGGCGGCCACCGTGGGCGAGCCCTTCCGGTTGGCCAGGGTGTCGAGGTAGACGCGGACGGTGTGGGCGAACGCCGCCGGGCTGGAGAAGAGCCGCTTCTTGAGCAGCAGCGTCACCAGGTCGGTGGCCCTGCGGCCGCGCCGGGAGTGCAGGCGCTTGCGGCGCAGCTCGGCGAACTGGGTCAGCAGGGCGTGGATCTGCCGCTCGTCCTCCGGATACGCGACGGGGATCGCCGACGCCTGGCGTTCGACGAAGCGGGGCGTGCCGTCCGGCTTCTCGATGTGACGCTTGAGCCGTCGTACGACGGTGTCGCGGACCGCGTTCGGGTCGGGCCTGACGCCACGGGCGAACCGTTGGTTGTCGAGGATCTCCAACAGCGCGGTGAAGGACGCCTGGTAGCCGTTGTGCGGGGTCGCCGAGAGAAAGAGCCGGTGGGTGAAGTGCGGGGCGAGCCGGCGGATCAGCTTGGTCTGCTGCGAGTCGACGGCGTAGATCTGCTTGGGCGCGGCCGGGGCGACATGATGCGCCTCATCGAGGATGAGCAGGTCGAAGGTACGCGGGTAGGTCGGGCCGTCGGCGGGCAGCACCTCATCGAGGAGTCGCTGAGCCTTCTGGCCGCGCAGCCACGGCAGGCTGACGATGCTCAGCGGATGGACCTCGAAGGGGTTGGCCGCCGAGCCGTGGCTGCGGCGCACGGCGGCGCAGCGCTCGGAGTCGACGATGGTGAAGTCCAGACCGAACTTCTCGGCCATCTCGTCGTGCCACTTCAATGTCAGGCCGGCCGGGCAGACGATCATGATGCGGCGGGCGCGGTGCCGCAGCAGCAGTTCCTGGGCGACCAGCCCGGCCTCGATGGTCTTGCCGAGGCCGACGTCGTCGGCGAGCAGCAGGTTGACCCGCGGCGCGTCGACCGCCCGGGCGACCGGTTCGAGCTGGTAGTCCTCGATGGCGACGCCGGAACGGAACGGCGCCTGCAGCGTCTTCACGTCGGCCGAGGTGACGGCGGACCAGCGCACCGCGTCGAGGAACGCCGCCAGCCGCTGCGGCGAGTCGAACGCGTCCTCGGTGACCTGGGGCAATGAGCCGCTGGGCAGCACCTGGCGGCCCGGTTCGATTTCCCAGATGACGTCGAGGGTGTGACCGTAGCGGCCGTCCTCGACGCTCTGCAGTGTGACCAGCGTGCACTGCCCGGACGGCTCGATGTTGCTGACAACCCAGCGCTGGCCCCGCACTGCGACCAGCTTGCTGACCGCCAGTTCGTCGGTCTTGGCCGACGTCATGCTCGGCATGGTGCTCCCATGTTCGTATCGCCCCCACGTGAACCCCGCGACCCTACGTCCGCCCACGATGACGGAGGGTCCCCTGAAAGGGTTGTTTGTTCTCTTTACGGCCCATCTGCGGGTGACTAGAGGATCACCCTGTTTCGGTCCGGTCAACGGGACCATGCAGTCAGCTGAACGACAACTCGGCCCCGGTCGCATCGGGATCACTGCGGAAGAGCAGCAGTTCTACCAGCTCGGGTGTCCATTGCTCACCGTCCTCTGCCAGTTGGACAGCCGCACGACCGAGGAAGGCGAGATAGACGTGATAGCGGTACGGCGACCACACCGATCCTCGCCAGAGCCGGTGCGGGGATTTCCCCTGTGCCGCGTACGTCTCGTCGGCGCGGCGCAGCCAGAAACCCCGCATTCGTCCCGCCAGCCGGTCGTCTAGGATCAGCGCCCCGGGCCGGCGATCGCCGGCCCGGCCGGCGAAGTAGAGGAACTTCGTGAAGAAGGCAGGGCCTAGACCGCAGACCTTGTCCTCCTCCGCGAGGTACCGGTAGGCCGACCAGGCGCTTTCGTGGTCGAGGACGTCGACGGCGTGGGCGAGGCGGCGCTCGACCTCCCCTGGTGGAGGCGCCGGCCAACGGGTGTTGCCGTGCAGGATCCAGGTCAGGCGGGTCGGGCCGAAGCCTCGCCGCCCCCAACCCCAGGCGAAGGAGGCGGCCAGCAACGGCAACCACACCCGGTTCTCCCGGCAATGGCGCGCGACCTCCGTGACGTCACGCCGGCTCACCGGCACCGGCCCCGCGCCCGGTGGGACCGGGAGGTGCTCGCCGAGCTGCGCCCATCGCGTCAGGTCGACGGGAATGCGGTGCTGGTCCGTCAGCTCGGTCACGTCCGCATACCGGCAAACCGACGACTGCGCCCGCTCTCGGCGCTGCCGACGGAACCAGTCGCGTTCCCCCGGAGTCAGACCGCCCTCGACTACGCCCCGGTCGAAGGGGGATGCGTCGTGCGGCAGCTTGACCGGCTCACCGTTCTGCCCGCCGCCGACGTGCACCAGCCCGATCATCGTTCGTCTCGCTCGGGCAGCAGCAGACCGCCCGCCAAGCCGTCAGCAGTAAGTCGAACGAGATCGCCGCCGAGCGCCGTGACCTCTCGTACCGTCGACTCGAAGTCGGTCAGCCGGCAATACACCTCGCCGTGGGCTCGCTGCTCCTCAAGGGGAAGACGCCGGATCTGGGCACGGCGGACGTCGATCCTCGTGCCCGACAGGCTGGTGGCCTGCCGGTCGTTGGCGGTACTGCGCAACTGCCCGGCGAGGAACCACGGATCCAGAGCGGCCGGATTGGGACGGAGCAGGAAGAGACCCGGGCCGAGCAGTAGTCCGCCCCTGGTGATGACCCGGGAGGCCAACCGCCGGGCCGCCACCGGGACGATGACGTCGCCGGGCTGCAGGTCGATGCGCTCGGCCAGGCTGCCGTTGTCGTGGCCGGACGCCTCGATCCCGCTGACAACGTCCTGGCCGGTGAGTACAGTTGGCGGCCCTTCGCCCGGGGTGGTGCCGTCCCGCTCCGTCGAGTACCCGGTCCGTACCGGTCCGATGATCTGCAGTGCGCCGCTACGCGCCAGTTCGGCGACGGTCATGGTCTCCGGTGCGGGCCTGCTGTCGTCCACGGGTGTCACCCGTGGCACGAGCGCCGGCAGGTTACCGACGGCGGCGGCCAGACGCTGCTGGACGTTGGCCAGTTGTACGCCCGTGTCCCCGCCGGTGACCGTGGGCTGCCGACGGACGGGGGTGATGTCGACCTCTTCGTCAAGCAGGTCGATCACCGGCACGGCGCGGGCGAATCCCGGCTCCTCGAGTTCGGCATCCGGCGCGGCAACAAACGCCCGCCACACCTCCAGGATCCGCGGATAGGTGACATTCGGCTCACCTGCCGCAGCATCGACCAGCAGCGCTCGCTGTGGCGGTGGCGCCTCCGGTGTCGCCCGCCGCAGCACCCACAGGTGCAGCGGGACGTTGTGCGGTGCGGCCACGCCGGGCGGAAGTGCGACGACGGCACGTAAATGCCCCCGGCGAAGCAGCTCGGCGCGAATCCGCTTGCCGGCTCGACGCCCGGCGACGGTGGGTGGCATGAGCAGCACCGCATGCCCCTCGACGCGCAGATGGGCGAGAACGTGCTGGACCCATGCCAGCTCCGGCTCGGTACGTGGCGTGCTGCCGACGATCCAGCGTGGGTCGTGGCCCAGCTCGTCGTCTCCCCAGTTGGTGACACCGAAGGGCGGGTGGCAGACGACGGCGTCGAAAGTGCGGCCAGTGAACGCGTCGGCGCGCAGGGAGTCACCGGTGCTGACCTCCCCGGGTACGTCGCGCAGGGAGAGCCACAGACCGGCGAGCCGGGCCAGGCCCTCGTCAAGCTCCTGCCCGTGGGCGGAGGCGCAGCCGGCGCGGACGGCGGCACGCAGGACGGCACCGGAGCCGGCTGCCGGATCGAGGACGGCGCTGCCATCGACGTCCGCGAGCGCCACCATCAGGTCGGTCACGTCGTCCGGAGTGGCGAAGGGGCGGCCCGGCCCGGGAGCGGAGAACCGTTGCCACAGCGCGTCGAAGGCACCCTGCGGCCCGAGCTCTTCGACCAGGGCGTCGAGGTCGGGCAGTAGCGGCACCAACTGCGGGTCGGTTGCGCGGCTGCGTTGTCCACGGTGTCGGGCGAGCAGTAGATGACCAACGGTAGCCAAGCCGACGGCCGGTGATGGGATCGCGGTGGCGAGGTGCCGCCAGAGCCGGTCGACGGTCGCCAGCTCCGGAAGCTTGCCCTGGGCGCGAAGCCACTGTTCGACCTGGGTCAGGTCGAACTCGGGGCTGGCCGGGGTGCCGCCCACCGGGGTGGGGAAGTTCGCATGTCGTTTACGCCAGTTGCTGACTGCGGCACGACCAACCCCGGCGATCCGGGCGATCTCCGCTGCCGTGATTGTCGGTGTCTCCTGCACGTTCGCAGTGTGCCACACCTGTCAAGCAGTAGCTCCGTTGACAGCATTCACAGAGAGTGCTCTGATTGACGCCGCGACTTCACCGCAGGAGGATCTCGATGCGTAAGACCACTTCTTTCACTCTCATTGCCACCGCTCTCGTCGCCCTCGGGTGCGGTGCCGGCAGCACCGACGACAGCACCGACGCCGTCGGCGCCAAGGGAGACGACAAGCCGAAGACCGCGACCATCGGCCAGCCGGCCCGGGACGGCAAGTTCGAGTTCACCGTCAAGTCGTCGAAGTGCGGCGTCGCCAAGGTCGGCAACGACCCCCTCGGAGCCAAGGCGCAGGGCCAGTTCTGCCTGGTCACCATCAACGTCAAGAACATCGGCAAGGAGGCGCAGATGTTCGACGGCAGCAGCCAGAAGGCGTACGCCGCCGACGGTACCGAATACTCCGCCGACAACGGTGCCGCGATCTACGCCAACAAGAACGCCGAGACGTTCCTCAACGACATCAACCCCGGCAACCAGGTCAGCGGCGTGGTGGTCTTCGACATCCCGAAGAACGTGAAGCTCACCAAGCTCGAGTTGCACGACTCGCCGTTCTCCGGCGGCGTGACCGTCGCGCTCAGCTGATCCGCCATCCGCACCGAGCTGGTGCGGGCGCGCCCGCAGCCCGCCCGCACCACCGTTGACCACACCTGCTCATGGAGGAAATCGCCCATGACCCAACCCCC
>NZ_SMKJ01000628.1:0-652 GCF_004348615.1 Micromonospora sp. KC207 | reverse complement strand
CGACGGTTCGCTCGTGGACCCGGGGCCGAAGCCCGTCCGACAAGGTGTTGGCCAAGCTTCGCCGCGAGCTGCAAGCGCTCGCTCAGTGGCACCTCGGAGGACTTGGCGCTGTTGAGGTCGTCGCCCAAGTACCGCGGAATGATGTGCCAGTGGAGATGCGGGATGTCTTGAGCGGGCGGTCCCAGGTTGAGCCGCACCGTCGTCCCGCTAGCACCGAACGCAGCGCTCACCGCCTGCCTCGTTGCCGACCACCGCACTCAAGCCCTTCGCCCAGGCCGGCGGCGACGCAACGCGCCCCTGCCGCCATCACCGAGCGGGGTGCTCGCGGGTGCTCGCACCCAAGGCCAAGAATCCGACAATACTCGCACAAGGGGCGGCGGGGCAAAGTGGCATCGGGCTATTTTTCCCAGCTCAACGGTGGGCCGGAGGCACCACCATGAGAACCAACCGGCGACCATGGCCGGTGACCCGTTGCCGCTACGTATGGGCAGTTCAGCGCAATGAGGCGGGACTTCAGTCCGTCCACCTTCGCCAGGGCCTCCAACGCCGCCCGCATCCTCTCCGCGACCAACTCCACCCGACCCAGCCAACACCGCCGCCAGGACATGGGTGGAATCCGTACGCCGCCGGCCCCGCGCCCGCACCAACCCCA
>NZ_SMKJ01000064.1:0-26514 GCF_004348615.1 Micromonospora sp. KC207 | reverse complement strand
CCGTCGACCCGGGCGAACCGAGCGGGCCGCCGCCCGACCCGCCAGCGTCCGTACGAGCCGTCAAGGTCCGCTTGACGTGGCGGGCCGGGCGGCGGCCCGCTTCCCAGGAGGGCGGGTCGACGGCAGACAGTGATGGCGAGATTGGCCCGAGTTTCACCCGGTCAGGCCATATTGCAAGTCTCGTTAGGCTCTGACCATGAGAACCATGCACATCCTTGTGGGCATAGGCTATTGCGCTGTTGCGGTGCTCAATGCCGGAGTAGCCCTTGTCCTTCTGGTTCTCGCGCGAAGGTCATCGCAGGTAGTCATGTGGCGTGGTCGGCAGATCCGTAACGCAACGCTGCGTGCTTCCACCTCGCTCTGTGTAGCCGTGGTATTCGGCGCAATAGGTGTAGACCATTTGCTGCCCGGCCCTTCCAACATCACCGCTGGCCTAATCACAGGAATCTTGATGCTTGCGGTGCTTGCCGCAGCACTGACCTTCGAAGTTATCAGGCACCGCCGGCTGCGCAGCGGGCCGAACGTTGTTCCTTGAACACGCTGCCCCACGTCCGTGCCCGATCCGTGCCCGATGCAGCGGTCAACGTCGGTTAGTAGAAGCCCGTGGCGGAGCTTGGCCGAGTCGCCCGTGCTTTCATGACCAGTCAGCACCGCACCCGGCGGCCGTGATTCAAGCCGATTCCCAAGCTGGTAGTAAGCGTCAGCCTGCGGCCCGTACTCTGATCAAGTGCATGCAGCGCCGGATGAGCTTCTGGAGTTGAACGTTGTGGACGGGGCTGGCCGCGCCACGAAAGTCGGCGTCGCCATCCATGGCGTGACCGGAGCACGAGTCGTCGTAACCCGTGGGGACCGCGTGTGGGAGGCCGAGGGCGAAGACTTGCTCGTCTGCCTCGTCAACGTGCGCCAGCAGTTGGAAGCTGACGGCCTGAATCTCTGCTGTCAGGGAGCGAGGCCGGACGTCTGGCCATCCGGCCAGCTCAGGCAGTTCACCAATGGCCGCTTCGGATACATTCTCGCCTCGCCATCGATCGGCAGGGCGCCGGAAACGGTCGACCTGTTCGCTCCCGCTGATGTCGGGGAAATCGGCACGGTCGAGGAGCAGCGTGCTGCCGTCTTCCGGTTCCATGGACTGCGGCAGTCGTGAAGACCAGCCTGGATGACTAACTGAGTGACGATCAGGGCGTACCCGGTGGTACGTCCGTGGACAGCGGCGGACGTAAGTGCCGGGGTGCGACGCGGAACCTTGCAGGTCGATGCGTCCTGATCGTTGCCTAGGGGTCAAGGAGTCACTGAGGCGCGAGCCGGTGGCCCTGCTGCTGTCGACAGCAACGGTGACAGCAACAGGACCGGACACGGAGAGCCGGGTATGGAGGGCTACGGATCAGCGCCCGACGTCAGAGACGTGTACGGACAGGGCTGGACGGAGCGCCCAGAACTTACAAGCGAGGGGTCAGAGCGGACGCGTGCCGGCTTCGGGCGGGTCAACGAGGACCAGGTCCCGGCCGCCACTAGGCCGTCTGAAGCCGATCGCGGGCGACCAACGACGACCATTGATGACGACGTCTGCCCAGGTAACAAGGCGTGGTCGGCCCGATCACCAGGCCGGCCTCGGTCGCCTTACCTGTAATTGGTGAACTGGAGGGCGAGACCGAAGTCCTCGCTCTTGAGCAGCACGATGACGGCCTGGAGGTCGTCCTTCTTCTTGCCGGTGACCCGCAACTGGTCGCCCTGGATCTGCGCCTGAACGCCCTTTGGGCCCTCGTCGCGGATCTTCTTGCTGATCGCCTTCGCCTTGTCCGACTCGATGCCCTGGATCACCTTTGCATCGATCTTGAAGACCTTGCCCGAGGCGCGCGGTTCCCCCGCGTCCAGCGACTTCAGCGAGACGTTCCGCTTGACCAGCTTCTCCTTGAAGACATCCAGGGCAGCCAGGACCCGCTCCTTGGTCTCCGCCTGGAGGCTGATCGCCTCGTCGCCCGACCAGGAGATCTCCGCGCCGGTGCCCCGGAAGTCGAACCGCGACGCCAACTCCTTCTCCGCCTGGCGGAGGGCGTTGTCGACCTCCTGCCGGTCGACCTTGCTCACGATGTCGAACGACGGGTTCGCTGCCATGCTGATACTCCTGCTGTCCGGCGGTCAGTGCACGTACGTGTCGCCCGCTGACCAGCGGCACGACCCCCTGACGGTACCCGGTTGCGCCGGCACCGGGAGCAACCGCTATCCTTGGCTCCGCTGCCGCGCATAGCGCGGCGGTGACGCCCTGGCGGGTTGCCCGAGCGGCCAATGGGAGCGGACTGTAAATCCGTCGCGAAAGCTACAGAGGTTCGAATCCTCTACCCGCCACCAGGTGCGATTGCGGCCCCTGACCAGCAGGAATGTTGGTTGGGGGTCGTTGTCGTTGATCTAGCCGAGTCCGGCTGAGTCCAGCCGTTGACGACTGGTTGTTGGCAGATCGCGGGCGGCCGATCTTGTTGGCTGAGGGTTCCTCTGAGGCTGCTGGTGATGCTTGCCCCGGGCCTGGCGCGGGTCATGCGCGTAGCGACCGGGCTGAGGGCTTGGCGCTGGGGCATGGCCGGCTGTGGAAGGTGGGCCGGGGGCAAGCCAGTCCCGCGGGGGTTGGACTGGCGCGGCAGTCGGAAGCCCCGCCCCGCGACCAGGCCGACCCGTTCGGCTCCGTACCGCCTAGCCGTGATCGTGCCGGCTCGTTGCATCAGCAGGTGAGGGGCGGCGGTCCGGCGGCAGCCGGTGGCTCTCCGCCCCGGCGCCGAAGGCAGCCGGGGCGGCTTGCCGCCGGCCGGGTTACCGCCCCGCATGCGGCGCCTCGGCTGAGGTAGCCCTACCGTACCGGCACTACGCCGAACTTTTCGATCATGAAGCGCCAGAACAGTGGTACCGCGTCCCCACTGGGACGAGCTATCACGTCGTCCCTGCCGGATACGGTCCGATGCTCGATCAGCACCGTGCCGGGGCCGACTCGTCCGGACGAGGGTGACCGAACAATCACCACCTCAATCGGCGGTTCCGGCACTGGACGAGCGGCCACAGCGAGGTCATGCATGGACGTGAGGGCCGCAAGCCGCGCGGCTCCCTCACATGCGATCACGCTTCCCACGATCTCGGCCATGTGTTGGAAGTCGGGGTGGCGCTGCGCGAGCTGACGGAACCAGGCATCTATGTCCCGCCACGGAACCTCTTCGAAGCGGTACCGCCAGGCACGGGACTCCACGCGCGGTGCATGCCACATCGTCCGATGCGGAGGGCTGGTGAGGCTGTACGGCAACGGTCGTCACCCTGCCCGGCCTTGCCCCCGCCGCCCCGGCCCTGGATGCTTCTCGACCGGGATCGCGGGCGGCCCGCATGGCGCTTGCCCCGCTCGGTCGACATGCTCAAGCAGATCGCGATCGAGTACGGCGTCTGCGTCCGCCCCCTGGCCATGCGCCGCACCGACTTGGACACCGGGCTGACCGAGGTCATCGACCTGCCCTGCGGTGCACCCGCGAGGACAAGTGCCCGCCGTGCGTCGAGAAGAACCGCCGGCTACGGCAGGCCCAGATCCGTGCGGGCTGGCACCGCGACGACGAACCCTACCCGGCCCGGAGCCGGCGACCGAGGCGCAGAAGTCACTGATCCTCTTCCGGGCACACCTGGAGTTCTCCCGTGACGAGGCGGTCCGCGCCGCCCAGTGGGACCAGGTTACCGACATCGACGAGGCCATCCGTACCTACACCGCCCCGGACGGCTCGACCTTCCGGCCGGCCGTCGATGTGGCTCACGCTCACCCTCGACTCGTACGGCCCGGCCCGCCCCGACGGTACTCCGGTCGACCCGACCGCTACGACTACCAGCGAGCGGCCTGGGACGCTGTGCACTTCCCTCGGCTGCTCGACCGGTTCTGGCAGGACCTCCGACGGTGCGAAGGCTGGAGCGTCCAGTACGCCGGGTGCGTCGAGCCGCAACGCCGACTCGCCCCACACGCGCACTTCGCCATTCCGCGGCACCATCCCCCGCAACGTGCTCCGCACCGTTGCCGCCGCGACCTGCCACCAGGTGTGGTGGCCGCGCGTCGACGTCCAGCGATACACCCTCGACCGGCTCCCCATCTGGAACGAGCAAGCCGCGGCATGAATCGACCCGGACACCCGCGAGTCGTTGACCACCTGGACGGAAGCCCTCGACGTTATCGACGACGACCCCGACGCCGAACCGGTGCATGTCGTCCGCTTCGGGCGCCCAGGTCGACGCCCGCGGCGTCATGCCCGGCACCGGCGACGCCGAGCGGACCATCCGGTACGTCACGAAGTACATCACCAAGAACACCGGCGACTGCCACAGGCGACCACCGACCGGCAACGGGCACACCTCGACCGGCTCTGGCAGCAACTCCGGGTCACCCCGTGCACCGACCGGTGCGCCAACTGGCTGCTCTACGCGCCCACCGAAGAAGGCGCACGCCAAGCTCAAACCCGGCCGCTGCAAGGGCAAGGTCCACCAACGCGACACCCTCGGCATCGGCGGCCGGCGCACCCTCATCCGGTGGCTCGGCGAGCTGGAACAGGACGCCGCATGAAGAGCTACGAGGTCCAGATCTGGGAGATCACCAAGCGCGCCGACCGGAAGGCACGGCCGTGGCGGGTCCGCTGGGCAGTGAGCGGCCAGCGTCACGAGGAGATGTTCCGTACCAGGGCGCTGGCGCACTCGTTCCGCGCCGAGCTGGTCCAGGCGGCCAACGCGGGGGAGCCCTCGACCCGGCCACCGGCCGCCCGGTCTCCGAGGCCAGAACCAAGAACCCCCCACCTGGTACGCGCACAGCCGCCCGTATGTCGAGGTGAAGTGGCCCCGGGCGGCGGCCAAGACTCGGTGGTCGATCGTCGAGGCGCTGACCTCCATCACGGTGACACTGACCCGGCCGACCAAGCGGGGTCGACCCAATGGCGCGTTGCTCCGTGAGGCGCTGTACCTCTACGGGCTCAACCCGCGCCGCTGGTCCGATGAGATTCCAGCCGAGCACGCGGCGGCGCTCGCTTGGCTGGAAACGACGTCCCTGCCGGTCGTCGAGCTGACTCGTCCGCGATGGTCCGCCGCGTTCACGACAGCCTCTGCTACGTCTCGACGGCAAGCCCGCGGCTGCCTCGACCGTCCAGCGGAAGCGGGCCACCTTCTCCAACGCGCTCGGGTACGCCGTCGAGCTGGAGCTGATCGACTCCAACCCGGTCGACCGTGTCCAGTGGACCGCCCCGAGGTCGCCCAGTCCATCGACCGCCGTGTGGTGGCGAACACGGCCCAGGTCGCCATGCTGCTGGGGGCGGTGAAATCTCTCGGCAAACGCGCCGACAAGGTGACGGCGTTCTTCGGCTGCCTCTACTACGCGGGTATGCGTCCCTCGGAAGCTGCCGATCTACGGCGGGAGGACTGCGACCTGCCCGGCCGGTGCGTCGACTGCGGGGCCGACTTCGACGACCTGGCGGCAGTCAGGCCCTCGGCGTCCTGCGACCACGAAAAGATCGAATACCGCTGGGTCCGCCCTGTGCTCGCCGGCACCTCCCCGCGCGCTGGCTCGCACTGGACCGATGACGGTGGCTCCCACGCGTGGCGCGGCCTCAAGCACCGGAGCCGGCAGGAAACCTGGGCGGTCCCCATTCCGCCCCGGCTCGTCGAGCTGCTGTACGGGCACGTTGACAACCACGGGGTCGGCTCGGATGGCCGCTTGTTCCGGGGCCTGCACGGTGGGACGCTCTCCGAGTCGGTCTACGACCGGTGGTGGAAGCTCGCCCGCGAGAAGGCACTGACCGATTCGCCGTTGGCCCGCCGGCCCTACGACCTGCGGCACGCTGCGGCCTCCCCCTGGCTGAATGCGGGCGTCCCGCCGACCGAGGTCGCCCGCCGCCTGGGCCACGGCGTCGCCGTCCTGCTCCGCGTCCACGCCAACTGCATCGACGGCGGAGACGACACCATGAACGACAAGATCGGCGGCGCGCTCGGATGCTGAGGATCGGTGGTTCAACGGCGTTACCTCGGCCGTCCGCTGTTCCGCGAGGCGGGTGGCGGAGCGGCAGGTAAGTGAGCTTAGGCTGACGCGATGTCGGCGGAACGTGGCGTTATCGACCTGGGCGAGCGGAGTCGACAGCCGGCGGCGCACACTCCTGACCGTCTTGTCGGCGGTCCGAAGCTGGGTGTGCGGCTGGTCGCTGCCTTCGCGGTCGGCGCTGTGCTTGGCGGTGTCGGTGTCAGCGAGCTGCGGAATTCGCGGAAAGAGCGGGAGCGGATCGCTTCGGTCTCGCTCGTGGCCTTACCTGCGTCCGGCGGTGGCGGAGGAGGCATGGTTGCCGAGGGCGTCCTTCTGATGGGTGGGCAACTCGTCGTCATCAACGCCGGCCCTGCGCCAGTCACGGTTCGTGCGGCTACCGGGCAGAGACCCGGTGTCGTGGTCCGTGACATCGGTCAGTCTCGGCTGCTACGCCCTGGCGGTACCGGCTGGATCGCTGTCGAGCTGCGTCTCGAATGCTCGATTGCGTTCGGGAGCGAGCCGTTGTCGATCCGACTCTCGGTCGAGACAGCCGACCGGCAGATGAGAGAGGTCAGCTATCCCGTCGCACTTATGGGAAGCGACTGGCACCGCAGTGCTGAACCAGCATGCGAGCACGTCCGCTGAGATCGTAGGTGGTGTACGTGTTCGATCGTCCCGTGGGCAAGGTCCGGGGCGTGGGCAGACGGTGGGCGCCGGGACGCGGAAGAACTCGGCGGCGGCGAGAAGCCGCAGCTCAGCAGATCCGGACGTCTGGGCGCCCCCTTCGACTGGAGCGAGCTTGTCCTATCCCCGTGCTCTACTCCGTCGTGCATGTCGTCGTCGCAGGCGCACTCGTTGCAAACGGCGCGGTCCTGCTGGTACACCGCAGGCCGACCAAACGGGCATACCCAGATGTCTGGGATCTGCCCGGGGGGCAAGTCGAAGCGGGTGAGTCGGAACTACAAGCCCTCGCGCGTGAGATGCACGAGGAGCTCGGTGTTCACATTGTGGCGGAGTCCGCTTCACGGTTGGGCGTCTTGCATACCAGCATTGGTGGGGACGCAGTTCACGTGGGCGTCTGGCAAATTGGAGACTGGGTTGGCTCTCCCACCAACCGTGCACCTGACGAGCATGACGACATCGGATGGGTCGGAATCAGCGAGCTGGGCAGCCTTCCCCTCGCGCATGGCGTCTTGGCGGCATTGGTTCGTTCTCTGCCTGAGTTTGAGTGGGCCCGCAGGCAGTCAGATGTCACCGACTGTAACCAGGGCCACCGAGAAGCCAAGGCCGACTGTCGTGCATGTGCTGGAACGGATTCGTCAAGCATCAGGTGGGACTAGACAGTTGTTGTCCCGCCACGGGAGATGCTTTACGCTCGCGTCCCACCACATGCTCTACGTCTGCGACTAATCACGCTCCGTGGGTTTCGGCACCCACGCGCGCAAAGTCCGCGACAGGTCGTGGCCCTACGGCCGGAGAACGTCCGCCCTGCTGTTGTCCTGCGTTCGGCTCTACAGGCCAATCGGATTCCACGCGACGTTGGGTATCCTGGAGGAGATGGCTGGGCCATACCAGCAGGATCAGGATGAGGACGCTCTCCTGAGGGCGCTTGACGCACTAGCGGCGAGCGAACCCGAATGGCTATTCGCCAGATTGGTACGGCGCGGCCAGGCCGGCGGCCCTCTACGTGCTGAGGCGTTGGAGTCGCGACCGCCTTCCCGCCTTGACGGCGTCATCTGACGAGACCGCCACCACCGTCGAGAATTCCATCGTCGCCGTGCTGTCGTCAGGCGGGGACCTGGCTCCCGAGCGGAGCCAACTACTGGACGTCACCGTTGCGGAGCTTCAGCGCCGCGTCCGGCGGACGATGCTGAGGATGGTCGGCATGCTCCCTGGCTCGTCGACTTGCACCGGCGCCTGCCGGCGGCGGCAGCGGTCCTGGATCACGGGTGTGGCTGCGGTGTGCGCGGTCGCCCGCTTTCTCGTCCACACTGGGCATCGCGTCACTGGCATCGACATCAGCGTCGTGCAGATCGAGCGAGCGCGCCGCCTGGTGCCTGCCGGGACCTTCCCTCGTGTCGACGCCACCCGGCTCGACGTGCCACCGGCCTCGGGCTGAGGACTACCGCCGAGAAGTTCGTTCCCGGGGGCGCGAGCGGGCACGCTTCCTTCTGGCCCGACGCCCATCAGTCTGACGAGTCGCCAGGTGGGGTGCTGCTCATGTCGGTTATGTGGCGGTATCCCAGCGGCCGGATGCCGCCATGTCGCCGACATGGCGGCGTAGTCCGCCCGGGCCGGGCCCGCCCGGCGTAGCCCGGCCCGGCCCGGCGCGGGTGGGCGGGGGGCCGACAGCGGCTTTGGGACGAAGGTCTCTTTCGATATCTCGTCCGCTGTGGTGTGCTGTTTGCGATGCGTGGCGCCAGGGGGCTGGAGCAAGCACTCAATTGAATTTCTGTGATTAGCGCGCTAGGTCCGAGTGTTCGCCAAATGAAGGACGGCGTGGAACGCGGGAACGCAGGGGTATCACCCCGCCAGGCAGGGCGTCCTGCCGATCGGTCGGACTTGCTGCCGTCCAGGCGGAGCCAGGCCGCTGAGGGCTTTGTTGCCCTCAGTGGGTGTGGCACCATCATGGAATCTTCACGCCCCCCGTGCTGCCCGTTTCGTGACAGGAGCCCCACAGATGCCTACTCAAAAGCTGGGTCGGCTGCTCGGCATGACCCTGATGCTCTTCGCGCTCGCCTCCGCCGCCGCCCCTGTCGCCGGTGTTCCGGCCTTGGGCGACCTGGTGAGCCTTGAGTTCGAGTGGAACTAGGTTCTTCGCGGTTCATGTGATACCCGCCGCCGCCCGGCCACCCACCGGGCGGCGGCGGCAGCGACCAGCCATCGGCGCGGAGTTCACTCTCGGTGACGACAGGGGAGCAGGATGACGAGCCGAGCGGCAGCCGTGCGGCGACGTGGGACGGACCTCGCCTGGCTGATCACCGGGCCGTTGGCGTTTCTCGCGGTCATCTGCTGCCTACTGATCGCGCTGGTCGCGGAAGACAAGCCGTACGGCAAGTGGGGCATGGGCCTGCTGCTGCTCACGGCCCTGGTAGCCGCCCATCTGCCGGTGCTGAGCTTCATCGTACGGCGGCAGACGCTCTCCGCCACGATCACCGAGATCCCGCTGGTCCTGGCACTCTATTATCTTCCGCCCCTGACCCTGGTGCTGGTGGCCACCCTGGCCGCCCTGATCGCCCAGCTACGGCGGCGGCTCGGCCCGGCCAAGTTCGCCTTCAACGTCGCCCGGTCCGCCGCGGCGACCTCGCTCGCCGGCCTGGTGCTGCTGGCGCTGCCCCCGATCCGGGGCGTGGGGCCCGGCACCTGGGGCATCCTCTTCGCGGCTGTCAGCACCATCACGCTGGTCACCCTCGCCGCCGTGGTCGGCGTGATCACGCTGCTCCAGGGCTGGCAGGCCGGGCTGGAGGTGGTCCGGACGTCCACCGTGCCGCTGCTCGCGGCGGCGGTGAACGCGACCGTCGGCCTGATCATCCTGCTCGCGCTGAAGGCCACCTACTGGTCGCTGTTGCTGCTCGGCGCGCTCGCGGTCACGGTGGCGCTGGTCTACCGGGCGTACGCCCAGTTCCTCCGCCAGCACCGCACGTTGGCCGACATCTACGAGCTGACCCGGGCGATGACCCGCAGCGGTCAGGACGGCACGCTGCCGGACGCGCTGCTCGGCCGGGTCCGCGCCCTCATGCAGGCCGAGTACGCCACCCTGTGGCTGCCCGCCCAGGGCCGGCACCCCGAGGTGTTGCTGACCGCCCGGATGGACGGGCGCGGCCTGCTCGACTTCTCGAAGATCCCGTCGGCGGTGCGGGAACGGGTCGTGCGACAGCGGCAGACCGTCGCGCTCGGCGCGCGGCTCGGCGGGGACCGGGAGCAGTTGGCCATGCTCCGGGCCGCGTCGACCAAGGATGCGATCGTCGTGCCGCTGCGCTCGGGCGAGGCGGTGATCGGCACCCTGGAGGTGGTCAACCGGCTCAGCGACGTCGGCCACTTCACCCCGGCGGACGTGCCGGTGATCGAGACCGTCGCCGCGCACGCGGCGGTGGCCCTGGAGAACTCCCGCCTGGTGGACCGGCTGCGCCACGACGCGTACCACGACACGCTGACCAAGCTGCCCAACCGGCGCCGGATCAGCGCGGCGCTCGACGAGGCCGTGAAGATCCGGGCCCCGGGCGAGGTGGTCGCGGTCCTGTTGTTCGACGTCGACGGGCTGCGGCAGGTCAACGAGTCGCTCGGCCACGCGGCCGGTGACCAGGTCCTCGCCGAGGTGGCCGTGCGGCTGCGCGCGTCCGCCCCCTCCTCGGCGTTGGTCGGCCGGGCCGGCGGCGACGAGTTCCTGGTGACGTTGCGGCTGGAGAACGCCGAGGCGGCGCTGGAGTTGGCGGCCCGGCTGCGCGAGGAGATCCGCGCCGAGATGGTCTTCGACGCGTTCACCCTGGACGTGGACACCGCAGTCGGGGTCGCCGTGCACCCGGACCACGGCAGCGACGCCGCGACCCTGCTGCAACGGGTCGACCTGGCCGCGATGGCGGCGAAGTCCATGCCCGGCAGCATCCAGTTGTTCAACCCGGCCCTGGAGTCCCGGTCGCTGCGCCGCCTCGGCCTCGCCGGCGACCTGCGCAAGGCCCTCGACGACGGCGCTCTGGAGGTCTACTTCCAGCCCAAGGTGACGTTGCGGGATCGCCGGCTGGTCGGGGTGGAGTGCCTGGCCCGCTGGGAGCATCCGGCGCACGGCGACGTCGCCCCAGAGGACTTCGTGGCGGTGGCGGAGCACACCGGCCAACTCGGCCGGCTCACCGAGGTGGTGCTCCGGGAGGGGCTGCGGCGCAGCCGGGACTGGTCGCACGCCCAACAGCCGCTCGCCGTCGCGGTCAACCTCTCCGCGCGTACGCTCACCGACCCGCACTTCCCCGACCGCGTGCGCGAACTGCTCGCCGAGTACGACGTACCCCCGCAGCGGCTCACCTTCGAGATTCGCGAGGCCGGGGTGCTGGATGGCACGGACCGCCCGATCCCGACCCTGCGCCGGCTGCGGGATCTCGGCGTTCGGCTCTCCGTGGACGACTTCGGTACCGGTTCCTCCTCGCTGGCCTATCTGCGCCGGCTGCCGGTGCACGAGGTGAAGGTGGACCGCTCCTTCGTGCAGGGCATGGCGACCGACCCGGGGGACCTGGCCATCGTCAACGCCGTGGTGACCCTCTCCCAGCAGTTCGGCCTCGCGGTGGTGGCCGAGGGCGTGGAGAGCGAGCTGACCCTGGAGCTGCTCCAGGACATCGGCTGTGAGATCGGCCAGGGTTTCCTGTTCAGCCGGCCGCTGCCGTACGAGCGGCTGGAGGCGTGGTTCGGGGCTCAGTTGGAGTCCGAGGCGCTCGTCGGCCCGGACGTCAGGCGGCTGCGCATCGTCCCCTGATCATGGCGGTTGGCGCCCCTGATCTGGGAGGACGTTGCGACGCGCGGCAGCGGGGGGATCCGATTTCACCTCCGGCGCGGGGCCGTGTAGTCTTACCTCTGCGCGGCCACCGAGTGATCGTGCAGGCCCCCTTAGCTCAGTCGGCAGAGCGTCTCCATGGTAAGGAGAAGGTCTACGGTTCGATTCCGTAAGGGGGCTCAGAGGGTCCGGCTGGACCCGCCACGGCGGTGTAGCTCAGATGGCAGAGCAAGCGGCTCATAATCGCTGTGTCGCCGGTTCAAGTCCGGCCACCGCTACTCTCGTCCTCCGGGCCAGCTTCCGGTGGTCGATGGGATGGGCGCCATGGGCGCCCACTTTGCATGTCCGCGTCGCCAGCGCGTAGGCTGAGGCGCTGTAGTTGTTGACCGTTAGCGAGGAAGGCACTCCGCCGTGGCGAAGGCTACCGATGTCCGGCCGAAGATCACTTTGGCGTGTGTGGAGTGCAAGGAGCGCAACTACATCACGCGCAAGAACCGCCGCAACGACCCGGACCGCATCGAGCTGAAGAAGTTCTGCCCCCGGGACGGTCGGCACACGGTCCACCGCGAGACCCGCTGATCCACCACCGGCTCGCGCCGGTCAGCACGACACCCGATCGCCGATCCGGAGCGGGCGCGCGGCCTCGCGGCCGACCGTCCGCCCCCGGGTCGGCTTTCGTGCATTCCGTGTAGGTTCTCGGGCATGCCCTTGGACCCGTCCTTCGTCGGCCGGACCTATCCGCCGACCGCCCCCTACCAGGTGGGCCGTGAAAAGATCCGCGAGTTCGCCACCGCGATCGGCGCTGCCCACCCGGCGCACCACGATCCGGAGGCCGCCCGCGCGCTCGGGCACCCGGACGTGGTCGCCCCGCCGACCTTCCCCGTGGTGCTCACCATGGCTGCCACCCAGCAGATCGTCGACGATCCGGCTCTCGGGGTCGACTACAGCCGGGTGGTCCACGGCGACCAGCGCTTCGCCTACACCCGGCCGGTGGTGGCCGGCGACGAGCTGGTCTGCGTGAACACCATCGAGGACATCAGCAGCCGCAGCGGGCACGACTTCCTGACCACCCGCACCGACGTGAGCACGGCCGCCGGCGAGCCGGTGGTCGCCGTCTGGTCCAAGATCGTCGTACGCGGGGAGGCCTGACATGGAGCTGCCCACCAAGACCTTCCGGGTCACCCGGGCCGATCTGGTCCGCTACGCGGGCGCCTCGGGCGACTTCAATCCGATCCACTGGAGCGACCGGGTCGCCACCAAGGTCGGCCTGCCCGGGGTGATCGCACACGGCATGTTCACCATGGCCCTGGTCGGCCGGGCGGTCGCCGAGTGGGCCGGCGCGCCCGACGCGGTGGTCGACTACGGGGTCCGGTTCGCCCGTCCGGTGGTCGTCCCGGACGACGACGCCGGCACCGAGATCGAGGTGAACGCGAAGGTCCGTGAGGGCGCCGGGGAGGGCCTGACCAGGATCGACATCACCGCGACGTGCCAGGGCGAGAAGGTGCTCTCGCAGGCCCGGGCGGTGATCCGGACGCCCCGCTGAAGGGTTTCCGCCACGCGGGTGGGCAGACAGGTTGGGAAAGTCGCGCCGCTACCCGTACACTGGTCCGCCGTGGGGCAAGTGACCCCGCCCGGTGCGTCATGGCCGGGTTGGGCGAGCGTTGCCACACAGGGGTGTAGCTCAATTGGCAGAGCAGCGGTCTCCAAAACCGCAGGCTGCAGGTTCAAGTCCTGTCACCCCTGCGCCTCAGGCCTGACCGTTCCCGTGGGTCGCGCCGCCAACCGGCGGCGTCCGGCCCGTGGTGGTGGCATCGGCGGGGTGGGTTCCGAGGCATCGGGCCCGTCCGTTGAACCGCCGGCCGCGGCCCCGTCGCGGGACGGTTGGCCCGGCCGGCGTGACCAGCGCCGCGTACGCCGCACCGGCGTGCGACCCGATTCCCGCGACGGAGGGCGAAGTGGCCGAGAACAAGCGGCGCAGCGAGGACGCCGGCGACGACGACCGTCTGAACGACGAGGTCGTCGACGACGTGGCCGCCGACGACGACGCCACCGATGCGGACGAGCCGGTCTCCCGTGGTGGCACGGCGACGCGGGCGCGGGCCAAGGCCGAGTCGGCCGACGAGAGGAAGACCCGCAAGGACACCGAGCGGGTGGGGCTGTTCGCCCGCATCGCGCGGTTCTTCCGCGAGGTCGTGGCCGAGCTGCGTAAGGTCATCTGGCCAACCCGCAAGGAGCTGCTGACCTACACCGCGGTAGTGGTCACCTTCGTCGCTGTGATGCTGACGATCGTGGCCGGCCTGGACTTCGCCTTCGCGAAGGGCGTGCTGTGGGTCTTCGGCAACCCCAGCTGACCGGCTGATCAAGCCGATAGTGACGGAAGTGAGCGAGCGTGCCTGAGTACGACGAGACCGCCGAGACCATGGACGAGCAGTCCGCGGTGGCGACGGCGGCCAACGATGAGTCGGTCGAGGCCGCCAGCGAGCCGGACTTTCCGACCACCGAGCCTGCTCCGGACGAGGAGTACGACCCGGTGGCGGAGCTGCGCCAGAAGCTGCGCTACGCGCCGGGCGACTGGTACGTGGTGCACTCGTACGCCGGTTACGAGAACAAGGTCAAGACCAACCTCGAGACCCGGATCACGTCCCTCGACATGGAGGACTACATCTACCAGGTCGAGGTGCCGACCCGGGAAGAGGTCGAGGTCAAGAACGGCAAGCGGTCCCAGATCCAGGCCAAGGTCTTCCCGGGCTACATCCTGGTCCGGATGGAGCTGACCGCCGAGTCGTACTCCTGCGTGCGGAACACCCCCGGCGTCACCGGCTTCGTGGGGGCGACCGACCGGGCCGACCGTCCCGCCCCGCTGAGCCTCGACGAGGTCCTCAAGTGGCTGGCCCCGACGGTCGAGACCGAGCAGAAGAAGGCCAAGCCCGAGGTCAAGGTCCTCGACTTCGAGGTCGGCGACTCGGTGACCGTCACCGACGGCGCGTTCGCCTCGCTGCCGGCGACGATCAGCGAGATCAACGCCGACCAGCAGAAGCTCAAGGTGCTGGTGTCGATCTTCGGTCGGGAGACGCCGGTCGAGTTGAACTTCAACCAGGTCACCAAGATCTGACGTTCCCTCTCGCCGGCGGTGGGCAGCGGCCCGTCGCCGGCGAGGTCGTTCCGCCCCCTCGCCCGACCTCGGCGTAGGGGGCGGTGGAGCGTTGCGCTACCCTAGAACGTCGGCTGTCGCATCGCGCTGACCGTGCGCGCCCTCGGCCGGCACCTTTCCAGTTCCAAGCCCCAGGAAGAGACATGCCTCCGAAGAAGAAGCTCGTCAAGACTTTCACGCTTCAGCTGAAGGCGGGCCAGGCCACGCCGGCGCCGCCGGTCGGCCCCGCGCTCGGCCAGCACGGCGTGAACATCATGGAGTTCTGCAAGACCTACAACGCGCAGACCGAGTCCCAGCGGGGCGACATCGTTCCCGCCGAGATCAGCGTGTACGAGGACCGCAGCTTCACCTTCGTCCTGAAGACCCCGCCCGCCGCCCGGCTGCTGATCAAGGCCGCCGGTGTGCAGAAGGGCTCCGGCGTCCCGCACAAGGAGAAGGTCGGCTCCGTCACCCGCGCCCAGCTGCGGGAGATCGCCGAGAAGAAGATGGTCGACCTCAACGCCAACGACATCGAGCAGGCTGAGAAGATCATCGCCGGCACCGCCCGGTCGATGGGCCTGACCGTCGCCGACTGACCTCGCCGCACCGCTTCAGCCGAAAAGTTCGTGGGAGGGCACGCGGACAGCCGCGGCCCGCCATAGACCACAGGAGTAACCAGAAATGCAGCGCAGCAAGACCTACCGCAAGGCCGCCGAGGTCATCGACCGGTCGAAGCTCTACACCCCGGCCGAGGCGGTCAAGATCGCCAAGGACACCACCAGCACCAAGTTCGACGCCACGGTCGAGGTCGCCATGCGCCTCGGCGTCGACCCCCGCAAGGCGGACCAGATGGTCCGCGGCACGGTCAACCTGCCGCACGGCACCGGCAAGACCGCCCGCGTGATCGTCTTCGCCGCCGGCGCGAAGGCCGAGGAGGCCGTCGCCGCGGGTGCGGACGAGGTGGGCACCGACGAGCTCGTCGCCCGGATCCAGGGCGGCTGGCTGGACTTTGACGCGGCGATCGCCACGCCGGACCAGATGGCCAAGATCGGCCGGATCGCGCGAATCCTGGGCCCGCGCGGCCTGATGCCGAACCCGAAGACCGGCACGGTGACCATGGACGTCACCAAGGCCGTCGCGGACATCAAGGGCGGCAAGATCACCTTCCGGGTGGACAAGCACTCCAACCTCCACCTGATCATCGGCAAGGCCTCCTTCTCCGAGACCCAGCTGATCGACAACTACGCCGCCGTCCTCGACGAGGTGCTGCGGGCCAAGCCCTCGGCGGCGAAGGGCAAGTACCTGAAGAAGGTCACCCTCACCACCACGATGGGTCCGGGCGTGCCGGTCGACCCCAACCTGATCAAGAACCTCCAGGAGGGCGCCGAGGCCTGAGCATCACCGCCTCACCGGGGCCCCGCCACGACTCGTGGCGGGGCCCCGTTCGTCTGTCGGATGTGGCACGCTCGCGACGAGCCCTGGGAGGGCCTGGACGCCGCCGCGCGGGACCTGGTCCCCGCCCTGATCGACGAGGTGCTGGCGGCTGGTGGGTCGGTGCTGGTCAGCGACCACCGGGGCGAGACCGCGCGGCTGCCGGGCGCCGCGCTGGACGGTCGCCGACGGCACCGTCACCGCGGGCTCGGCACGGTCGCCGTCGCGCTGGTCTTCTCCTGGCTGGTGGGCGGGGTGACCAGCCAGGGGGGAGCCGGGCGGCCGGTCGGTGGCCGCCGGCGTGGCCCTCGGCGTCTGGGCGCACCTGCTCGCCATGCCGGCCGCGGTGGCGCTCGGCGCGCTGGCCAGCCGGGCCGTGACGGGCACCGCCGCGCCCGCGCCTGAGGGCCCGGGCACCGGGAGAGTGACGGGGCGCACCCGGGGGCGATTTGGTGTTCACGGGGCGTGTCGCGTAACCTTGCGGCGAAGTACCACCCAGAGACCGCTGGTCACCGTGCTCCGGCACGGTCGAAGGTCCCGATCCGACGGGCGACCCGCGCAGGGCGGCAAGCGAAACTCGGCTGTGTTCCCGTGGTCCGCCGACCACGGAGCGACGGTCGGCCCTCGCCCCGTGCGCCCTGCGCCGGGGCTTTTCTCGTTGTCGCGGCCCTCCGATACCCGGAAGCCCACCCGGCTTCCCGGTGGATCAGCCTGGAGCAACGAGAGAGGAGGGACATGGCGGACAAGCCGATCCGGGCCGACAAGGCCACGGCCGTCGCTGAGCTGACCGACAGCTTCCGCAACGCGGGCGCTGCGGTGCTGACCGAGTACCGTGGTTTGACGGTTTCCCAGCTCACCCAGCTGCGGCGCTCGCTCGGCAAGGAGACCACCTACACGGTCGCGAAGAACACGCTGGCGAAGCGTGCCGCGGCCGACGCGGGTATCTCCGGCCTCGACGAGCTGTTCACCGGTCCTACCGCGCTGACTTTCGTTTCGGGCGACGTCGTCGAGGCGGCGAAGGGCCTTCGCGACTTCGCGAAGGCCAACCCGAAGCTCGTCATCAAGGGCGGCGTCTTCGAGGGCAAGGCCATTTCCGCGGCCGAGGTCACGAAGCTCGCCGAACTGGAGTCCCGCGAGGTGCTGCTGGCCAAGCTGGCCGGCGCGATGAAGGGCAACCTGAGCAAGGCCGCGGCCCTGTTCCAGGCTCCGCTCTCCAAGGCCGCCCGCGCGGCGGCCGCCCTGGCGGACAAGAAGCGCGAGCAGGAGGGCGTCGAGGCGGCCTGAGGCCGCGCGGCGCACCCACGTTCTTAGTCAACCGTTAGAAAGGACGCCAGCCATGGCGAAGCTCAGCACCGACGAGCTGCTCGACGCGTTCAAGGAGATGACGCTGATCGAGCTCTCTGAGTTCGTGAAGCAGTTCGAGGAGACCTTCGAGGTCACCGCGGCCGCCCCGGTCGCCGTCGCCGCCGCGGGTGCCGCCCCGGCCGCCGTCGAGGCCGAGCCGGAGAAGGACGAGTTCGACGTCGTTCTCGAGGCCGACGGTGGCAAGAAGATCCAGGTCATCAAGGTCGTGCGCGAGCTGACCGGCCTGGGCCTGAAGGAGGCCAAGGACGCGGTCGAGGCCGCGCCGAAGGCCATCCTCGAGAAGGTCAACAAGGAGACCGCCGACAAGGCCAAGGCCAAGCTCGAGGGCGAGGGCGCCAAGGTCACCCTCAAGTAATTGAGGTAGGACTCAGGCGTGCCGGCTCAGCTCACGTGAGCCTGGGCACATCGCGTCGCGGCGGGCGGTGATCCGAATTTGGGTCACCGCCCGCTGTGTTGGTGTCGTGACTCCCTGACAGCGTCGTGAGCAGGGGCGGCTTCGCTTCGCGTCCAGCGGCGCGGGGCGCCGGGCGGTCGCCCACCGGTGGGAAACACCTGTCGCGCACGAGACCGGCCCTTGACGCGGCCCCTGGCTGCCAGGCACGCTGACACAGCAAGACCTTCCGCGCTTGCGACGGCCACCCTCCGGGTAGTGGCAGCGGCGGCACCACCGTCCGCAGCACCCGGGTGGTCTGTGGGTATGCCGCGTTCCGAGCGGCCCGGTGAGGCCCCGTTTCGGGGGCCCCGAGGCACGTTCCGCGACGACCTGCGGGTTGGGCTGGACAGCGGTTAGCCTCTCGGCTACACTGCTAGTTTGCGCTGCCTTCCGACTTGACCCCTGCGCAGAAATGTCCGATTACGGGTATTTCTGGTGGGGTCATTGGAGTGCACGCGTACCAGCCGTTCTGCAGCACCGGTCCTCGGAAGGACGCATCTTGGCAGCTTCCCGCCCTGCGAAGACCAGTCGTACGTCGAGCGCTTTCGCACCTCGCCGAGTCTCATTCGGCAGGATCACCGAACACCTCGAGGTCCCCAACCTCCTCGCCATCCAGAACGAGTCCTTCGACTGGCTCGTCGGCAACGAGGCTTGGCAGGGCCGGTCGGCGGACGACCCGCACGCACGCTCGGGTCTCGCGGAAATCCTCGACGAGATCAGTCCCATTGAGGACTTTTCTGGCACTATGTCGCTCTCCTTCTCGGCGCCGCGCTTCGACGAGGTCAAGGCCTCGATCGAGGAGTGCAAGGAGAAGGACCTGACCTACTGCGCCCCGCTGTTCGTGACGGCGGAGTTCACCAACAACACCACTGGCGAGATCAAGAGCCAGACGGTGTTCATGGGTGACTTCCCGATGATGACGCCCAAGGGCACGTTCATCATCAATGGCACCGAGCGCGTCGTGGTCAGCCAACTCGTCCGGTCCCCGGGCGTCTATTTCGACAAGCAGCCGGACAAGACCTCCGACCGCGACCTTTCCAGCGTCAAGGTCATCCCGAGCCGGGGTGCCTGGCTGGAGTTCGACATCGACAAGCGCGACACGGTCGGCGTCCGCATCGACCGCAAGCGCCGGCAGGCCGTCACGGTCCTACTCAAGGCAATCGGTTGGTCGGCCGAGCGGATCCGCGAGAAGTTCGGCTGGTCCGAGCTGCTGATGACGACGCTCGAGAAGGACCACATCGCCGGCCAGGACGAGGCGCTGCTCGACATCTACCGCAAGCTCCGCCCTGGCGAGCCGCCGACTCGCGAGAACGCCCAGACCCTGCTCGACAACCTCTTCTTCAACCCGAAGCGGTACGACGTCGCCAAGGTCGGTCGGTACAAGTTCAACAAGAAGCTCGAGCTGAGCGTGCCGATCACCACCGGCACGCTGACCGAGGACGACATCGTCGCCACCGTGGAGTACCTGTGCCGGCTGCACGCCGGCGAGGACGGCTACGAGGCCGACGACATCGACCACTTCGGCAACCGGCGCCTGCGCACCGTGGGCGAGCTGATCCAGAACCAGGTGCGCGTCGGCCTGTCTCGGATGGAGCGGGTCGTCCGCGAGCGGATGACCACCCAGGACGTCGAGGCGATCACGCCGCAGACCCTGATCAACATCCGCCCCGTCGTGGCGGCGATCAAGGAGTTCTTCGGCACGTCGCAGCTGTCCCAGTTCATGGACCAGACCAACCCGCTGGCGGGCCTGACCCACCGGCGCCGGCTGAGCGCGCTCGGCCCGGGTGGTCTGTCCCGGGAGCGGGCCGGCTTCGAGGTCCGCGACGTGCACCCGTCCCACTACGGCCGGATGTGCCCGATCGAGACGCCGGAAGGCCCGAACATCGGCCTGATCGGCGCGCTCTCCACCTTCGCCCGGGTCAACCCGTTCGGCTTCATCGAGACGCCGTACCGGAAGGTCGTCGACGGTCGGGTCACCGACCAGATCGACTACCTGACCGCGGACGAGGAGGACCGGTTCGTCAAGGCGCAGGCCAACGCGCCGCTGAAGGCCGACGGCACGTTCGTCGAGGACCGCGTCCTGGTCCGCCGTAAGGGTGGCGAGACCGAGGACGTCGCCCCGGGCGCCGTGGACTACATGGACGTCTCGCCGCGGCAGATGACCTCGGTCGCGACCGCGATGATCCCGTTCCTTGAGCACGACGACGCCAACCGGGCGCTGATGGGCGCGAACATGCAGCGCCAGGCGGTGCCGCTGGTCAAGGCGGAGTCGCCGCTGGTCGGCACCGGCATGGAGTACCGCGCCGCCGTCGACGCCGGCGACGTGGTCGTGGCCGAGGTCGGCGGTGTCATCGAGGACCTCTGCGCCGACTACATCACCATCCACCAGGACGACGGCCACCGCCGGACGTACCTGCTGCACAAGTTCCGCCGCTCCAACGCCGGCTCCTGCGTCAACCAGAAGCCGGTGGTCTTCGAGGGTGACCGGGTAGAGGCCGGCCAGGTCATCGCCGACGGTCCCTGCACCGACGAGGGCGAGATGGCGCTCGGGCGCAACCTGCTGGTGGCGTTCATGTGCTGGGAGGGCCACAACTACGAGGACGCGATCATCCTGTCGCAGCGCCTCGTGCAGCAGGACGTGCTCACCTCGATCCACATCGAGGAGCACGAGGTCGACGCGCGGGACACCAAGCTCGGCCCGGAGGAGATCACCCGGGACATCCCGAACGTCAGCGAGGAGATGCTCGCCGACCTCGACGAGCGCGGCATCATCCGGATCGGCGCCGAGGTCGTCCCCGGCGACATCCTGGTCGGCAAGGTCACGCCGAAGGGCGAGACCGAGCTGACCCCGGAGGAGCGGCTGCTCCGCGCGATCTTCGGCGAGAAGGCGCGCGAGGTCCGGGACACCTCGCTGAAGGTGCCGCACGGCGAGACCGGCACGGTCATCGGCGTGCGGACCTTCTCCCGCGAGGACGGCGACGAGTTGCCCCCGGGCGTCAACGAGCTGGTCCGGGTGTACGTCGCCCAGAAGCGGAAGATCCAGGACGGCGACAAGCTCGCCGGCCGGCACGGCAACAAGGGCGTCATCTCGAAGATCCTGCCGATCGAGGACATGCCGTTCCTGGAGGACGGCACCCCGGTCGACATCGTGCTCAACCCGCTGGGTGTGCCGTCCCGGATGAACATCGGCCAGGTGCTGGAGACGCACCTCGGCTGGGTGGCCAAGACGGGGTGGAGCGTCGACGGCGACGACGCCGAGTGGAAGCGCCAACTGCGCTCCATCGAGGCGCACGAGTCCGAGCCGGACACCAACGTGGCCACTCCGGTCTTCGACGGTGCCCGCGAGGAGGAGATCTCCGGTCTGCTCGCGTCGACCCTGCCCAACCGGGACGGCAAGCAGCTGATCGGCTCCTCCGGCAAGGCGCAGCTGTTCGACGGTCGTTCCGGCGAGCCGCTGCCGGACCCGATCGCGGTCGGTTACATCTACATCCTGAAGCTCAACCACCTGGTCGACGACAAGATCCATGCCCGGTCGACCGGCCCGTACTCGATGATCACGCAGCAGCCGCTGGGTGGTAAGGCGCAGTTCGGTGGCCAGCGCTTCGGTGAGATGGAGTGCTGGGCGATGCAGGCGTACGGTGCCGCGTACGCCCTGCAGGAGCTGCTGACGATCAAGTCCGACGACGTCCTGGGCCGGGTGAAGGTCTACGAGGCGATCGTCAAGGGCGAGAACATCCCGGAGCCGGGCATTCCGGAGTCGTTCAAGGTGTTGCTCAAGGAACTGCAGTCGCTGTGCCTCAACGTCGAGGTGCTCTCCAGCGACGGTGTGGCCCTGGAGATGCGCGAGACCGACGACGAGGTGTTCCGGGCAGCGGAGGAGCTGGGCATCGACCTGTCCCGGCGCGAGCCGAGCTCGGTCGAAGAGGTGTGAGGTGGTGGTTCGGGCAGGGTGACCGGCTCCAGGCGGTCAGCTTGATCCTTCCGCCGGTCACCCTGCCCCGAACCCCCCGATTTAGCTAGCTTTAAAGACGACGACATAGGGGACATAGTGCTCGACGTCAACTTCTTCGACGAGCTGCGCATCGGTCTCGCCACCGCCGACGACATCCGTCAGTGGTCGCACGGCGAGGTCAAGAAGCCCGAGACGATCAACTACCGCACCCTCAAGCCGGAAAAGGACGGGCTCTTCTGCGAGAAGATCTTCGGTCCGCAGCGGGACTGGGAGTGCTACTGCGGTAAGTACAAGCGGGTCAGGTTCAAGGGCATCATCTGCGAGCGCTGCGGCGTCGAGGTGACCCGGTCCAAGGTCCGTCGGGAGCGGATGGGGCACATCGAGCTGGCCGCTCCGGTGACCCACATCTGGTACTTCAAGGGCGTGCCGAGCCGGCTGGGCTACCTGCTGGACCTCGCTCCGAAGGACCTCGAAAAGATCATCTACTTCGCCTCGTACGTCGTGACGAGCGTGGACGCCGAGTCGCGTCACCGTGACCTCTCGACGATCGAGAACGAGATCCTCGCCGAGAAGCGGCAGTCCGAGAACAGCCGCGACTCGGAGATCGAGAAGCGGGCCGCCAAGCTGGAGGCCGACCTGGCCGAGCTGGAGGCCGAGGGCGCGAAGGCGGACGTCCGGCGCAAGGTCAAGGAGGGCGGAGAGCGCGAGATGCGCCAGATCCGCGACCGGGCCCAGCGCGAGATCGACCGCCTGGACGAGGTGCTCGACACCTTCCGCAAGCTGGAGCCGAAGCAGCTCGTCACCGACGAGCTGCTCTACCGGGAGCTGCGCGACCGGTTCGGTGAGTACTTCACCGGCGGCATGGGTGCCGAGGCGATCAAGGCGCTCGTGCAGAACATGGATCTCGACGCCGAGGCCGAGAGCCTGCGCGAGACCATCCGCTCCGGCAAGGGCCAGCGGAAGATCCGGGCGCTCAAGCGGCTCAAGGTCGTCGCGGCGTTCCTGAACACCCGCAACTCGCCGCTCGGCATGGTGCTGGACTGCGTCCCGGTCATCCCGCCGGACCTGCGCCCGATGGTGCAGCTCGACGGTGGCCGCTTCGCGACCTCCGACCTGAACGACCTGTACCGCCGCGTGATCAACCGGAACAACCGCCTCAAGCGGCTGATCGACCTCGGCGCGCCCGAGATCATCGTCAACAACGAGAAGCGGATGCTCCAGGAGGCCGTCGACGCGCTGTTCGACAACGGCCGCCGGGGCCGGCCGGTCACCGGTCCGGGCAACCGCCCGCTCAAGTCGCTGTCCGACATGCTCAAGGGCAAGCAGGGCCGGTTCCGGCAGAACCTGCTCGGCAAGCGCGTCGACTACTCCGGCCGTTCGGTCATCGTGGTCGGCCCGAAGCTGAAGCTGCACCAGTGCGGCCTGCCCAAGCAGATGGCGCTGGAGCTGTTCAAGCCGTTCGTGATGAAGCGGCTGGTCGACCTCAACCACGCGCAGAACATCAAGTCCGCCAAGCGGATGGTCGAGCGGCAGCGGCCGGTCGTGTGGGACGTGCTGGAAGAGGTCATCGGCGAGCACCCGGTGCTGCTCAACCGCGCGCCGACCCTGCACCGCCTGGGCATCCAGGCCTTCGAGCCGCAGCTGGTCGAGGGCAAGGCGATCCAGATCCACCCGCTGGTCTGCACGGCGTTCAACGCCGACTTCGACGGCGACCAGATGGCGGTGCACGTGCCGCTGTCCGCCGAGGCGCAGGCCGAGGCGCGGATCCTGATGCTGTCGTCGAACAACATCCTCAAGCCGGCGGACGGCAAGCCCGTCACCATGCCCACCCAGGACATGGTCATCGGCCTGTACCACCTCACCCACCTCACCACCGGCGAGAAGGGCGAGGGCCGGGCGTTCAGCTCGGACGCCGAGGCGCGGATGGCGTTCGACGCCGGCGAGCTGCACCTGCAGGCGCCGGTGCGGATCCGCCTGCGCGGGCTGGTCGGGGTCGACAACGGCGCTGGCGCGCAGCCGTGGGTCGCGCCGGAGGGCTGGGTCGAGGGTGAGCCGCTCACCGTCGAGACCACCCTGGGCCGGGTGTTGTTCAACGAGACGCTGCCGCAGGGCTACCGCTTCGTGAACTACGAGATCCGCAAGGGTCAGCTCTCCGCGATCGTCAACGACCTCGCCGAGCGCTTCCCGAAGGTGGCCCTCGCGGCCACCCTCGACGGGCTCAAGGAGGCCGGTTTCCACTGGGCCACCTGGTCCGGCGTGACGATCGGCATGGAGGACGTCATCGCTCCGCCGCGCAAGCGGGAGATCCTGGAGCGGTACGAGAAGGAAGCCGACCGGATCGACAAGCAGTACCAGCGGGGTCTGATGACCGCCGAGGAGCGTCGCGGCGAGCTCATCGAGATCTGGACCAAGGCGACCAACGAGGTCGCCAAGGAGATGGACACCGCGCTGCCGCAGGAGAACCCGCTGTGGAAGATGATTAACTCGGGTGCCCGCGGTAACCTGCTCCAGCTCCGCCAGATCGCCGCGATCCGTGGTCTGGTGGCCAACCCGAAGGGCGAGATCATCCCCCGGCCGATCAAGGCCAGCTACCGGGAGGGTCTGTCCGTGCTGGAGTACTTCATCTCCACGCACGGTGCCCGTAAGGGTCTCGCCGACACCGCGCTGCGGACCGCCGACTCGGGTTACCTGACCCGTCGTCTGGTGGACGTCTCGCAGGACGTCATCATTCGCGAGGAGGACTGCGGCACCGACCGGGCCATCCCGATGCAGATCGGCGAGCGGCGCGACGGCAAGCTGTACGTCCACGAGCACGCCGAGACCAGCGTGCACGCCCGGACGCTGGCCGACGACATCAAGGGCCCGGACGGCAACATCGTCGCCCACCGGGGCCAGGACATCAACTCCATCCTGGTCGACGCGATCGTCGCTGCCGGAACGGAGACGGTGCGGGTACGCAGCGTGCTCACCTGCGAGTCGAAGCTGGGCGTCTGCGGGGCGTGCTACGGCCGCTCGCTGCCGACCGGCAAGACCGTGGATGTCGGCGAGGCGGTCGGCATCATCGCCGCCCAGTCGATCGGTGAGCCCGGTACGCAGCTGACGATGCGTACGTTCCACACCGGTGGTGTCGCAGGTGAGGACATCACCCAGGGTCTGCCCCGGGTCCAGGAGATCTTCGAGGCCCGCGTCCCGAAGGGCAAGGCGCCCATCGCCGACACCCCCGGCCGGATCCGGATCGAGGACGGCGAGCGGTCGCGGAAGATCATCGTGGTGCCGGACGACGGCTCCGACGACATCGTCTACGACAAGATCTCCAAGCGGGTCCGGCTGCGGGCCCACGACGGCGACCACGTCGAGGTCGGCGAGAAGCTCACCGAGGGCACCATCGACCCGCACGAGCTGCTGCGCATCCTCGGCCCGCGCGCGGTCCAGGTCCACCTGACCCAGGAGGTCCAGGAGGTCTACCGCTCGCAGGGTGTGCTCATCCACGACAAGCACATCGAGATCATCATCCGCCAGATGCTCAAGCGGGTGACGGTGATCGACTCCGGCTCGACCGAGTTCCTGCCGGGCGTGCTCGTCGACCGGGCGCTGTTCGAGTCGGAGAACCGCCGGCTCGTCTCCGAGGGCGGCGAGCCCGCCGCCGGTCGCCCGGTGCTGATGGGTATCACCAAGGCCTCGCTGGCCACGGACTCCTGGCTGTCGGCGGCCTCCTTCCAGGAAACCACCCGGGTGCTGACGGACGCGGCGATCCACGCCCGCAGCGACTCGTTGATCGGCCTCAAGGAGAACGTGATCATCGGTAAGCTCATCCCGGCCGGTACGGGCATCAGCAAGTACCGCAACGTCCGGGTCGAGCCGACCGAGGAGGCCAAGGCCAAGGTCTACTCGATGACCGGCTACCCGGAGACCGACTACGGCTTCGGGCCGGCCAGCGGGCAGGCCGTGCCGCTGGACGACTTCGACTTCGGGTCGTACCGCTAGATCACGCACTGACGACGAGGCCCCCGGTGAACCGCCGGGGGCCTCGTCGCGTCCCGTCAAGCGCGCAGGCGGCCATGGCGGCGACATGGCGGTGTCGCCCAGCCCCGGGATGCCACCATCTTCCGCAGCCGGCTGGGATCGTCGCCGAGGGCGGGCATGATGGAGGGCATGACGACCGCACCCGGGCAGGTGCCCGTCGCGCAGCCTGGGGCACGCCACCCGTTCGACCCGGACCCGGTGCGCTCCAGCAAGGCTCGAGCGGTCTTCGCCCTCGGCCTGATGGGCGCGCTGACCGGGCTCTTCGTCGGCGGGGTGGTGCCGGCCACGCTCGCTCTCGTGCTGGCTCGACAGGCCCGCCGGGAGGCGTACGCCTCGGGGGGCTTCCTTACCGGCGCGGCCTGGCTGCGGCGGGGGGAGCGGCTGGCCTGGACGGGGCTGGTCCTGGTGGCGGCGACCGTGGTGGTGGCCCTGGTGGTCGGCCTGGTCCGGATGGCCGGTGCACCGTTCGGGCACGACTACGCCCCGAACGTGGACTGACCGTCCCGGGGGCGGGTCGACGCGCGGCTACGGGGTTGGCGGGGCGGCGGTAGCCTGGCCGGTGTCCGTCGCGCGGTGGTGGGCGACGATCGGTGACAGGAGGCCCTCGTGACGGAACCGGCGCGGCCCTCGGGCGAGTCGGCGGAGGGAGCCACCGCGCTCCCAGGTCCGGTGGGGCCTCCGGCATCGCCGGAGGAGAGCC
>NZ_SMKJ01000627.1:0-741 GCF_004348615.1 Micromonospora sp. KC207 | reverse complement strand
ACGTATCCCTTCCAACACCAGCGCTACTGGTTGACCCCGAGCGGGGTCAGCGGGGACGTCACCACCGCCGGCCTGCAGGCGGTCACGCACCCCGTCCTGGGCGCCCTGGTACCCGTCGCCGGAGGCGACGAACTGCTGATCACCGGTCGCCTGCCGGAGTCCGGCCGGGAGTGGTCGGCCGGCGCGCTCCTGCTCGAGCTCGCGATCCGGGCCGGGGACGAAGCCGGTGCCACCCACCTGCGTCGGCTCACCGTGCACCAGGCGCCGAGCTGCCCGGCCGACATCCAGGTGCACATCGGCGCGGACGACGGCACCGGCGTTCGACCCGTCCGGATCTTCTCACGGGACGAGACGACCGGCACGTGGATCGAGAACGCCACCGGAACACTGACCGCGGACGCGCCCGTCGCGGTACCGCCGGGCGGCGACTTCATCGAGGTGGCCCTGCCCGCCGAGCAGCACGACGAAGCCGGCCGCTTCGCGCTGCACCCCGCGCTCCTCGAATCGGCCCTGCACGAGCTGATCGACACCGACCTCGAGGTCACCGACTGGCGCGACGTGACCGTCTACGCCGCTGGCGCCACCGTCCTGCACGTCCATGCCACCGCCCGGGACGACCGGACGTGGCGAGTCGATCTCACCGATGCGGCCGGGTTGCCCGTCGTCACCATCGGCGAGGTCAGCGTCGCACCCCCCCGCGAGGCAGCGCAGGTCCACGATCCCCTGTACGCGGTGCGGTGG
>NZ_SMKJ01000626.1:0-842 GCF_004348615.1 Micromonospora sp. KC207 | reverse complement strand
TCGCGGGTGAGCGCCTCGGTGATGGCGAAGTAGCCGTTGTTGGCGAGGTACATGGCGAAGATCCGCCGTATGACGGGCGCGGTGTCGTGTCGGGCTCGAGCTTGTGCAGGCGGCATCCGTCGGCGGCCTTGCCCGGGTTCGGGTGTGGTCCGGCGTCGGCGAGGCGGTACCCGTAGGGCGGGCGCCCGCCGAGGAATCGCCCTTCGATCTTCGCCTGCGAGGTCATCGCTGTGCGGACGCGGACCTTCACGCGGGTGCGTTCGCCCTTGGACATACCGCCGAACACACTCATGATCAGGTCGTGGGCTTCGGACTCGGAATCGATTGCGCCACCGACCTCGGGCATTCATAGGCCGAGCCGTAGTGCGAGAAGACGGGCATGGTGAGGCTGTACTGGTTGCCGTGGAACGCCCGTTGGGGCTTACCGATCACAACCGCGTCGACGCCGCGGTTCGGGTCGGCGAGAGCGTCGAGAAGCTTGGCGGCCTGAGGTCGGCGCTTCTACGGCAGAGAGCGGGACAGGCCGATATCGAGAAGCTCGGCGACGACGATGCCGCCAGCCGGTTCGATGAGGGAACCGCTGATATTCATGGTCGGCGAGCAGGGCAGCGGCAGCGGGCGGTCAGCGGAGCCCGGACACCAGACTTTCGGCGTACCGGTGGAGCAGGCCGGAGGGGTTGCGCTACCTGAGGGCGGCGCTGGCGTTGCGAGTTGCGGTGAGCAGCGCTGTCCGACAGTCGACAGTGGCCGGTCCCGTCTTCGGAGCCCCCTCGGCCGGGATCGATGCTACAACGATGGGTGTCGACAGTTGTCCTCCGTCGTGGAAGGGGCACCACATGAGG
>NZ_SMKJ01000625.1:0-849 GCF_004348615.1 Micromonospora sp. KC207 | reverse complement strand
CCACCCCCGCTGCCCTGGCCGCCCGCTACCGCACCCGGATGTCCGGCCGCCGGATGCTGGTGCTGCTCGACAACGCGAGCACCGTCGAGCAGGTGCGTCCCCTGCTGCCCGGCTCGCCCGGCTGCCTGGTCCTGGTGACCAGCCGGGACGGTCTGGCCGAGCTGGTCGTGCGGCACGGCGCGCGGCGGCTGGAACTGGGCCCGCTGAGCGCCGAGGCAGGATTCGAGCTGCTGCGCGGGCTGATCGGCGACCGGGTCGACGCCGACCCCGACTCCGCGTACGACCTGGTCCGGCGCTGCGGCGGCCGGCCACTTGCCCTGCGGGTCGCGGCGGAGCGGATGACCGCCCAGCGCACGGCCACCATCGCCGTGACGACCGTGGCCAGGGTGGCCGCACCGGCGCGGGTGGCGTCGGTATTCACCCCGGACCATGCCTGGCCGCGCGTGCAGCCGGTCAGCCCGGCGGCCAGCGCCGGGCCGCCCCCGATGCGGAGTCGGGAGCGGCCCGCCCGCTGATCAGGCCGTCGCGGTGCAGCTCAGGGTCGGAGTGCTGGCCGCCCCGGAGCCGGTGAAGCCGAAGCTGGCCTTCCCCCCGGCCGCAAGCGTGCCGTTGTAGTTGGCGTTCCTGGCCGTCACGGTCGACCCGCTGGTGGTGACCGTGGCGCTCCAGGACGAGATGATCTGCTGGCCGCCGGCCCACCTCCAGGTGACCGTCCAGCCCCGGATCGCGCCGCTGCCGGCGGTCACCTCGACCTCACCCTGGAAGCCGCCGGACCACTGGCCGACTGGCTTGTAGACGGCCGAGCAGCCGGCGGAGGCCGGCGGGGTCGTCGGAGGCAGGGTCGTCGGA
>NZ_SMKJ01000624.1:0-862 GCF_004348615.1 Micromonospora sp. KC207 | reverse complement strand
GCCAACCCGTACGGGGCGGCGCTGCCCTGGCCCGAGCGGGCGGTCGACTCCGGCGACGGGGCGGCCCCGGCCACCGCGCACCGGGCCGGCCGCAAGGCGGGTGCCCTGGTGGTGCTGGTCGGCGGCGAGCTGGTGCTCTACGTCGAGCGGGGCGGCCGGACGATCCTCTCCTTCGCCGACGATCCCGACGCCCTCGCGGCGGCCGGCAGGGCGCTCGCCGACGCGGTGCACACCGGCGCGCTCGGCGCGATCTCGGTGGAGCGGGCCGACGGGGAGGCCGTCTCGGCGTCCCCGCTGAGCGACGCGCTGACCGCCGCCGGGTTCCGGGCCACCCCACGCGGCCTGCGCCTGCGCGGCTGACCGCTGCCCGGCGGTGGCGACGCGAGCAACCGGGAAGCTGACGCGGCCGGCCCGGCGGGTCGAGACGCCGGGCCGGCCGCCGTCAACGGGGGATGCGCCCGAGGGGCGTCCCGGCGAGACGGTGACGGAGAAGGTCGCGGATCAGCGCAGGCTCCACTGCTGGTTGGTGCCGCCGTTGCAGGACCAGAGAATGAGCTTGGTGCCGTTGGCGGTGCCTGCGGCGTTGGCGTCCAGGCAGAGCCCGGACTGGGCGTTGGTGATGGTGCCGTTGGCGTTGACGTTCCACTGCTGGTTGGCGCCGCCGTGGCAGTCCCAGATGATCACCTGGGTGCCGTTGCTGGTGCCCGCGCCGCTGGCGTCGAGGCACTTGCTGCCGTACACCTGGAGTTGCCTGCTCGCGGTGAGGGTCCAGCGTTGGGCGGTGACGCCGGTGCAGTCCCACAGCTGCGTCTGGACGCCGTTGGTGGTGCTGCCGTTGGGCACTTCGACGCAGCGCCCGGAC
>NZ_SMKJ01000623.1:0-869 GCF_004348615.1 Micromonospora sp. KC207 | reverse complement strand
AGGGTAGCGCGGTGTCTGTTCGCCGTGGCTACCCCTCCGACCTGACTGACACCCAGTGGGCGCTGATCGAGCCGCTGTTGCCGGAGCCGAACACGGACGGCCGCAGGGAGAAGCACCCGCGACGGGAGATCGTCAACGCGATCTTGTACGTGGTGCGGTCCGGGTGTCCGTGGCGGTACCTGCCCGCTGACCTGCCGCCGTGGCAGACGGTGTACTGGTACTTCACCCGGTGGGAAGAAGCTGGCGTGACGGAGAAACTCCTGGTCACGCTCCGGGTCAAGGCGCGGGTGCAGCAGGGCCGCGCCCCGGAGCCGTCGGCGGGGATCATCGACTCCCAGAGCGTGAAAGGCGCTGACACCGTCGGGCGGGACAGCCGAGGCTACGACGCCGGGAAGAAGATCAACGGCCGCAAGCGGTTCATCATCACCGACACCCTGGGCCTGCTGGTCACCGTGACTGTCCTCGCCGCGAGCTGGCAGGACCGCGACGGCGCTAAGAGCGCCCTGCTCGGCGCCTACATGGTCACCCCGATTCGGCACGTCTTCGCCGACCAGGGCTTCACCGGCCGGCTGGTCGACTGGGCCCGCGACATCCTGCGCACCACCCTGGAGATCGTCCGCAAACCCGCCGACCAGCGCGGCTTCGCTGTGCACCCGCGCCGCTGGGTCGTGGAACGCACCCTGGCCTGGCTCACCGCCTGCCGCCGACTCGCCCGCGACTACGAACGCCACCCCAAGGTGTCCGAAGCGCTCATCCGCTGGGCCGCCATCGCTGGCATGACCCGCCGCATCACCCGCGGTCAACCGGCACGACGTCAAGCCCGCCGCACCTTCACCTGGACCTGATCAACCCCATCTCAAACACGCTCT